>CAISOH010000064.1 GCA_903887005.1 uncultured Bacteroidota bacterium
AAAATCAACATGTTTGAAACTGCTGTCTAAAGAAAGACCATTTTTTTGACAAGCAAAAAAAATATCGCTAACAAAATTCACCTGTACCAACCAGAAAATTTGAAATGTATTGCCGGAATATGTGTTTATGAATAATGCAGGCTAAATAGCTTGAGGTAGATTATTTCTGCTGGTATTTTAGATTAATTTTTATGTCTGGCTGAATAGTTACCCAACTGTTGAATCGTGTCAATCCTTCGGTTATCGCCTTGGACAGGCTCCATAATGAAGAGAATGTACAAGAGTGCGACGCAACGAAAGATGCTAAATGAAAAATAGCCGGGAACCAAAACCTTTTAACCCTTATTCAGATTTCAAAAATTTTATTAGCTTGCATTATGATTATCACAGTCCGGGAAATAATGGAGGCCATTGAGGCGGAAGCGCCGCCCATATACCAGGAAAGCTACGACAATTGCGGCCTGCAGGTGGGCAATCCTATGGATGAGGTGACCGGGATACTTATTTCCCTGGATGTGACAGAGGCGATACTGGAAGAGGCCATGGAGCGGGGATGCAATATGATAGTCAGCCACCACCCCCTCATTTTTTCGGGCTTAAAGAAAATATCGGGGCGCACTTATGTGGAACGGGTAGTGCAGCAGGCTATAAAAAACGACATCAGCATCTATGCGGCGCATACCAACCTGGATAATATGGTGAATGGGGTAAACGCCAAAATAGCCGAAAAACTTGGGTTGGTCAATACTTCAATACTGGTCCCTAAAACCAATACATTAAGTAAATTATATACATACGCCCCGCTGACAGATGCCGACAGGGTGCGGGATGCATTGTTTGCAGCAGGGGCCGGCGGTATAGGTTTTTACAATGAATGCAGCTTTAATACAACAGGTACAGGCACATTTAAAGCGCATGAAGATGCGAACCCGACCATAGGGAAGGCAGGCGGCGCACGGGAAATGGTGGAGGAAGTGAAAATAGAAGTCATAGTAGAAAAACATAATGAAAGAGCGGTTTTGCAGGCTTTATTCAGCAATCACCCATATGAAGAAGTGGCTTATGAAATGGTGCCGCTTCCCAATCCCAACCAGCAGGTAGGCGCGGGAATGGTCGGTGTTTTGCCGGGACCTATGGATGAGCCTGATTTCCTGACTTTCCTGAAACAACAAATGAAAACGGATTGCATAAGACATACTGCGTTAAAAGACAAAAAAATAACAAGGGTGGCAGTTTGCGGCGGGGCAGGGAGCTTTTTGCTGAAAGATGCTATTCAGGCAAAAGCTGATATATTCATCACCGGCGACTTTAAATACCACCAGTTTTTTGATGCGGAAGGCAAAATAATCATAGCCGACATAGGGCATTATGAGAGCGAACAATTCACCTCAGAAATATTTGAGGCGCTACTTAAGAAAAAATTCCCTAATTTTGCAATTCTTTTATCAAATTTGTCAACTAATCCCGTAAAATATTTTTGCTAATATGGCTACTGTAAAAGACTTTTCAGTTGAAGAAAAGCTGACCGCTGTTCTCGCGCTACAAAAGATAGACTCGAAGATAGACGAGATCAAGACGATGAAGGGCGAATTACCAATGGAGGTTAAGGACCTGGAAGATGAAATTGAAGGGCTGCAAACCCGCATCAATAATACCGATGCGGAAATAAACAGCATCAACAACTTCATTGAAGCCAAAACCAATGCCAAGAAAGAAGCCCAGGCTTTAATCAAGAAATACGAAAAACAGCAGGATAACGTAAAGAACAACCGCGAGTTTGAAGCTATCAATAAGGAAATTGAAATGCAGGAACTCGAGGTGAGGCTGAACGAAAAGCACGTTAAGGATGCGAACTTTGAACAAAAGGACCGCCTTAACGCCCGTATTAAAACGGAAGAAAAGATAAAGGAAGTGGAAGACGCGCTTAAAATTAAGCGTGGCGAACTCCTGAAAATCACGGCTGATACGGAGAAAGAAGAAAAAGTACTTTCCAAAAAATCGGAAGAGGCTAAAGAAAAAGTTGATCCACGCCTTCTTACAGCATACAACCGTATCCGCACCAGCTATCGCAATGGTTTGGCAGTAGTGCCGATCATCCGCGATTCATGCGGCGGCTGCTTCAACGTGATACCTCCACAACGCCAGAGCGAAATACGCCAGCATAAGAAGATCATCGTATGCGAACATTGCGGACGTATCCTTGTTGACATTGACCTGAATGATAAGGTGAATATCAAAGGATAAGGCAAAAGTTAAAAGTAAAAACCTGAAAGTGTATAATTCATTAGATAAAGAATGGAAGTCTGTGCTTTCATTCTTTATTCATTTTGAGAAACCTATCAGCTATCTTTGACACCTGAAAATAAAAATTCTATGCTTCATTTTGAGCGGTTGATACTTGGGAATGGATTACGGGTACTTGTACATATAGATAAGGCCACGCCCATGGTGGCTATGAATATTCTATATGATGTTGGCGCGCGTGACGAGGAACCCAACCGTACGGGTTTCGCACATTTATTTGAACACCTGATGTTTGGCGGCAGCGTGAATATTCCGGAATATGATGAACCCCTACAGATGGCGGGCGGAGAGAATAACGCCTATACCACCAACGACATTACCAACTACCATATACAACTGCCCCTAAAAAACATAGAGACCGCCTTTTGGTTAGAGAGCGACCGGATGCTGTCGCTGGCATTCAGCGAAAAGAGCCTGGATACTCAACGAAAAGTAGTTAGCGAGGAGTTTAAAGAACATTACCTCAACAAACCCTATGGAGATGCATGGCATCTGGTACGCAAGATCGCTTACAAACAGCATCCTTACCAATGGCCAACAATTGGTAAAGACCTGAAGCAGATAGAAGAAGCACACCTGGATGACGTAAAGGCATTCTTCAGCAAGCATTACTGCCCGGTAAATGCGATTATGTGCGTGGCGGGAAATGTGACGTTGGAAGAAGTAAAAACACTTTCGGAAAAATGGTTTGGCAATATCCCCGCCGGTGAAAAATATGTACGTCGATTGCCTGCGGAGCCAAGGCAGGAAGACGCCCGTGCAAAAACGATCTATGCCGATGTGCCATTGGATGCGCTGTATAAAGCATGGCATATGAGTGGCCGCCTTACTCCACCCTATTATGCTTCCGACCTGATCACGGAAATAATGGGCAGCGGGTTTTCATCAAGGCTATACCAGCGTCTGGTGAAGGACGAACAGTTATTCAGCAATATCAACTGCTACCATACCGGCAGCCTCGACCCGGGATTACTGGTTATTGAAGGAAAGGTTCGTGAAGGCAAAAGCATCGAATCTGCTAATGAGGCAGTTGAAAAAGAAATCGCCAAACTAATTGCCGAAGGAGTAACGGATAGTGAACTGCAAAAATCCAAAAACAAAATAGAGGCAATGATAGCCTTTGAAGACATGACCTTGCTGAGTCGCGCCAACAATCTCGCATTTTATGAGCTTATTGGCGATGCCGAACTTATAAATGAGGAATGGAACAAGTACCAGGAAGTAACAACCTCGTACCTGCAGGAAACAGCAAAGGAAATATTCAGAGCGGGAAATTGCAATACGTTGTTTTACAGAAAGAAGGTGGAACCTGGAGTCTGATCCTGAAGCCAGATGAACCATCTTATACTATACGCCGCATAAAAATGTGCATTGAATTTAAAAGCCTGAAAGGCTTTATTTTGAATAGCTCCGGGTGCAACCCGGAGCTATTATGCATTTACGTTCAACCCTGTCGGGGTTGAATTGTCTGGGATTACATCATTTATAAGATGGTTACCTTGCACAATTTTATCCGGCGAGAAGTATAATTGCCCCGTCCTTTAGGTCGGGGTGGATAAAAAGCGAGGGATGGCTTCAGCCAAAATACTCATGCTGGAAAAAGATCGTGTACTGGAATTTTCGGCTAAAGCCAACGCTCATTATCTTTACCCCCCCGACCTAAAGGACGGGGCTACTGATTCAACAATTTGCGTTTAATACGGAGGACTCATTAGTAATCATTACCGCACCGTTTTCCTTTTATTCCGTTCATAATCCTCAAAAATATAATTACCGAGGCCATCAAGAGAGGAATAGAATGCTTTGCCATTATTCACTTCCGTGAAATTCCGTACAAAGTCCTGCAGGTAAGGGTCCTTGGCGATCATAAAGGTGATGACCGGTATCTTCATGCGCCTTAATTGCCCGGCAAGATTGAGCGTACGGTTCAGTATTTTACTGTCTATCCCAAAGCTGTTCTTGTAATATTTATTCCCGATTTTCAGGCAGGTGGGCTTGCCATCGGTAATCATGAATATCTGTTTATTGGGGTTCTTTCTGCGGCGAAGCAGTTCCATTGCCAGTTCCAGTCCGGCGACCGTATTGGTATGATAGGGGCCAACCTGAAGATAAGGCAGGTCTTTCATTTCTATCTGCCAGGCATCGTTGCCGAATACGACAATATCAAGCGTATCTTTTGGATAGCGTGTTGTTATCAGTTCGCTGAGCGCCATAGCCACCATCTTTGCGGGGGTTATGCGGTCTTCACCATACAGTATCATAGAGTGCGAAATATCAATCATCAAAACCGTAGAGGTTTGTGACTTATAATCCGTCTCATGTATTTCCAGGTCGTCCTGGTGCATGGACAGGCTGTCTATACCCTGGTTGATGAAGGCATTTTTAAGGCTTTCTGTATAATCTATAGTTTCGGGAGAGTCGCCAAAAACATAAGGCCTTGTCTCGGGGCTGGGCTCATCACCCTGCCCACTTTTAAAGGTACGGTGGCCTCCCTGTTTCGCCTTCTTCATCTTCCCGAAAATCTCTTCGAGGGAGCGTTTGCGGATACCTTGTTCTGTTTTGGGAGTTATTTTGAAGGTGCCATCCTGCTCATTTTCTTTCAGGTAGCCATTCTCTTTCAGGTCTTCAATGAAGTCGCCGATACCGTATTTGCCGTTGGTCAGTTTATATTCCTTATCCAGTTGCGTAAGCCATGAGAGCGCTTCCCCGGCATCGCCGCTGGTATATTGCAGTAATTGTGTAAACAGATCCAATAACTTCTCGAATGGCGTTTTGCTATTCTCGTCCGGATTGTATTTTGAAAAATAGTAACCTTGCATATTTCAAATTCAAAAGTAAAAATTCAAAATCGTTTTCATCTTATTCAATGCCTTTACGGATAATCTATTGTATTAACTCCGCCTTCAAAAACAAACCTGTATAGCTTGCCTTAATAGCTGCTATATCTTCAGGCGTGCCGGCGCCAACTACTTTGCCGCCGCCGCCGCCGCCTTCCGGGCCCATATCTATTACATAGTCTGCTACTTTTATTACGTCCATATTGTGTTCTATTACGAGAATAGTATTACCCCTGTCCACCAGGCGGTTCAGCACTATTAATAAATGCCTGATGTCTTCGAAGTGCAGGCCGGTTGTCGGTTCATCAAGAATGTAAATCGTTTGCCCGGTATCGCGCTTGGATAGTTCTGTGGCCAGTTTCACACGTTGCGCTTCGCCGCCGCTTAACGTTACAGCGCTTTGACCGAGCGTTACATATCCAAGCCCGACATCCTGCAGGGTTTTTATCTTACGGTGCAGATAAGGCACGTTTACAAAAAATTCTACCGCCTCATCAACATTCATATTCAGCACATCGGATATTGACTTTCCTTTGTACCGTATCTCTAATGTTTCGCGGTTGTATCTTCTGCCATTGCACTTTTCGCACAGCACATATACATCCGGCAGAAAGTTCATTTCTATCACCCTCATGCCACCGCCCTGGCATTCTTCACACCGTCCGCTTTTTACATTAAATGAAAATCTGCCTGCAGTATATCCTCTTATCTTGGCTTCCGGCACCTGGGCGAATAATTGCCGCACCTCGTTAAAGAAGCCGCAGTAGGTGGCAGGATTGCTGCGTGGCGTGCGGCCTATAGGGCTTTGGTCTATTTCTATTACTTTGTCTATATGCTCCAGCCCCTGTATTTTTTTATAGGGCATCGGGGCTTGTTTGAAAACCGGATAGCAATGTTTTGCAAGTATCGGGTAAAGCGTATCATTTATAAGCGTGCTCTTCCCACTTCCGGATACACCACTTATGCAGATAAATGTACCGAGTGGTAATTTTACCGAAACATTTTTCAGATTATTACCGGTAGCACCCTCGAGTTTTAGTTGCTTCCCATTTCCTTTTCTGCGTTCAGCGGGGACTTCTATTTGCAAAGTGTGATTGAGGTATTGTGATGTAGTGGTATTTTCCAGAAGTATTTGCTGCGGAGTACCCGCGCTTACTATTCTACCGCCATGCATTCCTGCGGCAGGACCAATATCTATCAGGTGATCGGAAGCGAGCATGATATCCTTGTCGTGCTCCACAACCAATACAGAGTTGCCACCATCCCTGAGGTTCTTCAACGCCTTGATCAGTCTTTGATTATCCCGCTGGTGCAGTCCTATACTTGGCTCATCGAGTATATATGTGATGCCGGTAAGCTGCGACCCAATTTGTGTAGCAAGCCTTATCCGTTGAGACTCACCGCCGCTCAGGGAGCGTGTAGGGCGGTCGAGTGCAAGATAATGCAGCCCTACATCCAGCAGGAAGTGCAGGCGGTCTCGAATCTCTTTAAGAATGTCCTTGGCTATCTGGTTTTGTTTATTGCTCAGCCTGGCTTCAATATCCACAAACCAGTCCATCAGTTCCAGCAGCGATTTGTTAGATAGTTCAGAAATATTCAGCTCGTCTAATTTAAAGAACAGGCTTTCCTTTTTCAACCGGGCGCCATTGCATACCGGGCAGGTATTCAGCGCCATAAATTTTTCCGCCCATGTACGCACACCTTCCGATGTTGTTTCATTGAACCACCGCAACACCATGTTAATAATACCTTCATAGTTATGCTGCACCACCACTTCATGATAGGTCTCCGGTTCATCATTGGAATAGGTAATTACGCCCTCCTCATTGCCATACAGCAATATGTTCATTTGCTTTTGCGGAATGCTGCTTAACGGTTTATCAAGCGGTATCTTATTTTTCTTTGCGAGTATGGTCGCCATCTGGAACGCCCAGGCATCGCGCTCCCCTCCAAGTGGTGCTATTCCTCCGTCCGTGATACTCTTGCTCATATCAGGCAGCACTTCCTGCATATTTACTTCATACACACTTCCGAGGCCTTTACATTTGGGACATGCTCCATAAGGCGAGTTAAAAGAAAAAGTATTTGGCGACGGTTCTTCGTAAGATAACCCGGTATCTATGCACATCAGTTGCTTGCTGAATTGAGATATCTTGTTCGTCTCCGTATCTGCAATAAACAACAGGTCCTTGCCCATTTGCAGCGACTTCTGTATGCTCTGGCTGAGTCGGGTTTGTCCTTCAGGCTGCACCAGCAGTCGGTCAACTACCAGTTCAATATCGTGTATTTTGTAACGGTCGAGCTGCATGCGCTCCTTAAGGTCGGTAACTTCACCGTCTATGCGTACTTTCAGATAGCCTTGTTTGCGAAGTTGTTCAAACAATTCGCGGTAATGCCCTTTACGGCCCCTGACTATTGGCGCCAGCAGCATTATTTTTTTACCGGCGAAATTCAGTTTGATATGCTCAATGATTTCTTCCTCGCTGAACTTGACCATTTTCTTACCGGTATTGTAAGAAAAAGCCTCCGCTACGCGAGCATACAACAACCGCATAAAATCATATACTTCCGTTACCGTGCCAACAGTAGAACGAGGATTGCGGTTTGTTGTTTTTTGCTCTATGGAAATTACAGGTGAAAGCCCTGTTATCTTGTCAACATCCGGCCTCTCGAGGTCGCCCATGAACTGGCGGGCATAAGCGGCAAAGCTCTCCATATAACGGCGCTGCCCCTCCGCAAATATGGTATCAAACGCCAGCGATGATTTGCCGCTGCCACTGATGCCGGTAATGACAACCAGTTTATTTTTAGGTATGCTTACGTCTATATTTTTAAGGTTATGCACACGAGCCCCCATCACTTCTATGCTGCCGTGTTTTTCTATGGTATCCATACTCATCTTAAATGCAAGTTACGGATGAATTTTGGGATTGGGTTTATGGCGGGATAGCTATGCTGCATCTTTGGTTGAAACATAGTAAATTTACAACTTTAATCATAAATTTTCAATTATGAGCAACGTAATTGCAGTTAAAAAAGATACGCCAAAAAGACATACCGTTATTTGCTACCTTTGTTATTAGAAATACTTCATAAATTTACAATCAATTTATGCTATGAAATTTGAATCGGTTAAAGAAAAGTTGCATGATTACATAGAACATGGCAACCAAAATAAAATAATGGCAATATATATGTTGCTAAATGAGGAAATAGAATCCGAAAATATTGTTTATGACGAGGCTACTCTTAATATGCTGGAAACTAGGAGAGATGATATGATTAGCGGCAAAGATAAAACATACACCTTGGAACAAACTATTGAAAATCTCAGGAAGTATCGCAATCAATATGGAGTTTGAACTTATTTTCAGTGAACGTGCTGAAGAAGAAGCGAAAGCCGCTATTTACTATTACGACCATATAAACCAGGATCTTGGATCTCGTTTTTTTGCTGAATTGCTGGATACCTATAAAAAATTAGCAATTACTCCTGAATATTATTCTTTCATTTCTTCCACACGTAAAAATAAATTAAGGGATGTAAAACTTCAAACATTTCCTTACGTTGTAATCTTCGAGATTCAGGAGAATACTGTTTATATCATTTCCGTAATGAATACCAGCAGAAAACCATTTTTTTCATAAATTAAGATGTATTATATGATTGAAAAGTAAATATTATCCGGATTGAACAGCAATGTTTATTTTCGCCCTCAATCATTCCCCCAAAATAAAGTTACATGGCTAAACTTGGCACAAAAGGCGCTCCTGCAATAATTAAATTCAGCCCTAACTCGAAACAGGATGAAATACTTGCTGCAATTGATCGGCACAAAATTGAGTTTATTGCAGGTTTTGAAAATGAAGAAGACATATCCGATTTAAAAGGGCTTATGCCAGAAAGTGAGTATGCCGCAATTGCGGATCCTGATTATCCGTCAAATTTCCGAACAAGGGGTAAACCTGCTCTTTTCCTTTCTAAAATTATCAGCCGCAACGCCCCATGCCCATGTGGCAGCGGGAAGCAATACAAAAGATGTTGCGGGAAGTAGGATATGACTAATTTACAATACAACTTTCAGATTTGGCTGCGACTATGCCTTCTATGCCTTGAAGGATGAAAAAAATTTCCGGATGAACAGATTTTATATTAAAATCCCTTAGTAAATTTGTAGAAAGCCATTATCATGAATAGCGTTGCATCATTAGATAAAAAAATTGCGAATTATGTAGGTCAGCTAAATATCAAACAAAAGAAAGTGGTGTTGAGTGTAGCTAAAGCATTCGCCGAAGAAGGGACCAATGAGGATTTATGGGAGGATGAGGATTTTGTAAAAGAATTAGATAGAAGGACCCAAGAGCTTGAAAGTGGAAAAGTAAAAGGATATTCATGGGATGAGGTGAAAAAAATTACCAGGCAGTCATTGTCAGAAATAAAAAGAAAATGACTTATACCATCTCTTTTCATCCAATAGCACTGGAGGAATATAAAGCAGCAAGTATTTGGTATGAAGAGCGACAGGAAGGTTTGGGACTAAGGTTTGAAAAGGCAATAGACAGTAAGATAAGGCAGATCTTACATAACCCCTTAGCATTTGCCAAAAATAAAGGTTCTTACAGGCAAGCAAAAACCAGAACATTCCCATTTGTAATTGTTTACAAATTAAATGACCGTATGCATGAAGTCTATGTTTCAGCTATATACCATACCAGTAGAAATCCCCGTGGTAAATATCGAAAACAATAAAAATTAATTTCGGAAAGGACTCCTCACTTTCCAAATTTCTGCACCAACCAGAAAATAAGAGAAAGGAGTATGCTCGCCAGAAGCATGGTAGTAATTGGAATAAATACCCGCACATTGCCCCGCTCTATATTTATATCCCCCGGAAGCCTGCCAATAAACCGCAGCTTATCTCCAAAGGCCCATACTACAAGCCCAACTATGATGATAACAACACCAATGAGCCTGATTATTTTTCCGTGCCTTTCCATATAAAATTCTGAAGCTGTTTACCCCCGGATAGCAAAGATACATGCTCCAAAAATATCACTTCATCACCACCAGCTTTTTAACCACCACATTTCCATCACCGGTAATTATCCTGCATTGATGAACTATCTGATAAGTTCAAAATTTCCTTTCATCATATGCTTTTTACCTTTCAGGCTTAAATGTATCATGTAGAAATAAGTACCGAGGTCCTGGTTTGAACCATTATAGGTGCCATCCCAGCCGGAATAAATATCTTGTGTAAAAAATACCCGCTGCCCATAACGATTAAATATGCTCAATGAGAAATCTCTAAACATATCCAGGTTACCAACAGCTCGGATAATATCATTCCTGCCATCGCCATTAGGTGTAAAGGCAGAAGGAAACCAAATATCGCAAAATTCATAAGTTACATTTATTGTGTCGCTGGCGGTACCACATTTATTGGATGCGTTTACCCAATAGGTTCCCGGTTCTGAGACAGTAAATGATTGTCCGTTGCTACCATCGGACCATATGTAGGTAGCCAGATTATTATTTACCTGCAAAGGCAAATTGTCACCAAAGCATAACAATGTATCAGAACCCAGCTTTACAACAGGGGCTGAAATTTCATTTACATGTACAGTGTTTGCAGCGCTGCACCCATTTATGGTTACAGTAAGGCTATAATAACCGCTGTCAAAAACAGTAATAGCGGAATCGGAACTGCCGTTACTCCATAAATAAGACGCACCAGGCGGCTGCGGCGAACCAAGTATTATGCTGCCATCTTTACAAAGCGTTGTATTATTGCCTAAAACAACTATTGGAGACGGTTTATAAACAACGTTAAAAGTATCAATGACGAGGTTCGAATTACCGTCTGTTGCTTTTACCCAATAAGTACCACTACCGCTTACTGATAAAGATGAATTACTACTGCCATCGTTCCACAAATAGGAATTGTAATTTGGCGGTGCATAAATATTAATAGTTCCGACTGAAGAACAAATACTTGTATCTATATGATTGTAAACGGTATCATGAATAATTACAATACTTTCCGGGCAGACCGCTGTATCAAATTTATATTTTGCGATAAATAAAAGTTCAGAAAAATTTTTGAAAAGAGTGTCTGGTCCAATTACCATCTCAGCTTGCCAATAATCCCCGCCAAGATAAAAATTACCCTTATTATCTACAACTATTCCAATAGCATCATCACCTCCGCTGGGTAATGCAATGCTGTTAAGATATTTTCCTGATGTATCGTATTCAGCAATGAATACCGGATCATAAGCACCTGGGGATTCGCTTAAAATATGCCCGTTGAAATTCATGGAATTTCCCATTTCACCGCATAACCAAATATGCCCGCATCTGTCATTTGCTATACTAATCCCTTCATCATAATAATTTGCTCCTGCAGAATTGGCCCATATAAAATTGCCCGAAGAATCATATCTTGCAATAAACATATTTTTTGCACCAGCTTCAGCCAGCGTATCTAAACCCAAGATAATAGTAGAATCCAGGCCGCCTGTTATAAAGATATTTTCAGATTCATCAACCGACATTTTATTTATGCTTATGTGGTTGTTAAGCCTTTTCGCCCATATTGCATTGCCATTTGCATCAAACCTTGCAATAAAATAATAACAGCGTCTTGCATGTGTAATAGAAAATAAAGAATCTGTCAGTGTTGTACTTCCTATTGTAATAGCTGGTGAATAATACGATCCTGAAACAAAAAAATCACCGTTCTTATTTACTGCAATCGTACTTCGTTGCTCCGTAGTATCTCCTCCAAAATTTTTCGCCCATATCGGATTACCCAAAGAGTCAAACTTAGCAATAAAGATGTCCGGTGATAATCCTGTCGGATCGTGATTGGCAAGGGTAGTTGTGCCTATATTTATACTATTATGCCAAAAATTACCGGTCATATAAATATTGCCTGAGCCATCAGTGCCTATATCGGCATTTAACCCTCCAAAATTAAAAATGAAAGCTTCTGAAATATTCTTTGCCCAAAGCACAGTACCTGTAGGTGAAAACTTTACAATAAAATACAAATATTGTTTCGCCGGATTGGTTAAAGTATAAGATCCAATGGATACATTGCTACTATCATACCATCCAAGAGAATAAACATTCCCATTGACATCTGTAGCAAGACTTATAGGACTTACCTGGGATTGTTGTGTACCAACTGCCCAAATAAAATTACCCGCTGTATCAGCTTTCGTAACAATTAATTGCTGGTTATGTGCAGGGTTATATACAGTTATCGTACCGAATACTACAGAGTCGCCTTTATAATTATATCCTGATAAAAATACATTGCCCGATTTGTCGATTGCCATAGGCCAGGCATCTAACATAGTGGTGTTTTTACATGCTATTCCCCACTTCCACCCTGTCTGCGCATCAGCAGCTACCGGGCAAAAGAGATTTCCTAAAAGAACAAAGGAAATAAACAGTACATTTTTCATAAGATATTGGTTTAAAGCTTTATCAAATATAGGCAATATTTTAAATTTTATTCAATTTTTACATGGTCATTTTGAGGCAGATAAATCAAATGATGTAAATCAGTTTTTTAAATCCTTTTTTACCTACTTTTGCACCCTGTTTTAAAGGAGGATAAATACCTCTTACATCTTTTTGAATTTTGACTTTTGAATTTTGAATTTATGAAGATATTAGTTTGTATCTGCCAGGTACCCGACACTACTACAAAGATTGTATTCACCGACAACAACACGCATTTCAACAAACAAGGAGTTACTTACATCATCAATCCGTATGATGAGTGGAACGCCCTTGTGCGTGCGCTGGAACTGAAGGAAGCCGGCATCGCGACAGCGGTACATTTCATCACTGTCGGCAAGGCTGACGCTGAGCCGGTGATACGCAAGGCATTGGCGCTGGGCGGCGATGAGGCTGTGCGTATTGACATAGAATGCAGCGATACTTACCTCATAGCGGCACAGATAGCGGAATATGCGAAAACAGTGGGTTACGACCTCGTGCTTTGCGGCAAGGAATCCATTGACTACAACAATGGCTCTGTAGGCGCTATGGTAGCAGAATTGCTGGATATGAATTACCTCGCATTCGCAGAAAAAATAGATATAGCAGGGACAACTGCCACTGTGGTTCGTGAAATAGAAGGTGGTGAAGAAACTGACACCTGCAGCCTGCCATTGGTGATCTCCTGCCAAAAAGGAGTTGCAGAAGCACGCATACCCAATATGCGGGGCATAATGGCGGCACGTACCAAACCATTGAAGGTAGTGCCTCCGGCAGCAATAGAAGCATTAAGCGCAATTGTATCGTATGAACTGCCGCCTGCAAAAACCGGCGTAAAAATGGTATCAGCCGATAATATGGATGAATTAGTGAGCCTGCTGCACAGGGAAGCGAAAGTTATTTAATGGCTCAATTGCTTAATGGCTTAATGGCATAATTAATGTGGAAATGTGATTAATGTGAAAATGTGAAAATATAGGACAGTGGAAATAAGACAATGTAAAAATACAACCTTTTACCCCTTTAACTTATCAACCAATTAACCCTTTAACCTTTAACTTTTTAACCTTAACGAAATTATGAGTGTATTAGTTTTAGTAGAACATTCACAGGGCGTCTTTAAGAAAAAATCTCTTGAGGCGATACAATATGCTGCCAACATTGCCAAGAGCATGGGGACAAGCGTTACTGCTGTTGCCACAGGCAATGTGGGTGATAATGAAATGCAGGCTCTTGGCCAGTATGGCGCGCAAAAAGTATTACATACTACCGATGCCCGTTTAGATAATTTCAACTCACGCGCATATACGAGGGTGATGCTTGCCGCTGCTCAGAAAGAAGGTGCTAAGGTAATTGTTGGCCTGCATGATACGGTTGGAAAAGCAGTATCTCCACGCATAGCAGCTCGCTTAAAGGCAGGCCTTGTAGCAGGCGCTGTTTCTTACCCTGATCTTTCCAAAGGATTCGTTGTAAAGAAAAACGTATTCTCAGGTAAGGCTTTCGCTTATGTAAATATCACCAGCGACGTAAAGGTGATTACCCTTATGCCCAATACTTTCGCAGTTGTAAAAGGTGAAGGCAGCGCTACGGTAGAAAAACTGGAAGTAACTTTTGAAGACAAAGATTTTTCCATACAGGTAACGGGCGTCAGCAAAGCATCAGGCAGTGTGCCACTGTCAGAAGCAGAACTGGTAGTATCCGGTGGCCGTGGCATGAAAGGCCCGGAAAACTGGTTTGTGCTGGAGGCGTTGGCAAAAGAACTTGGCGCTGCCCTCGCCTGCTCACGCCCCGTGGCAGACAGCCACTGGCGCCCGCACAATGAGCACGTTGGACAGACAGGCGGCACCATTCGCCCCAATCTGTACATTGCTGTTGGTATCTCAGGCGCCATACAGCACCTGGCAGGCGTTAACGGTTCCAAAACCATTGTTGTCATCAATAAAGACCCCGAAGCACCGTTCTTCAGTGCAGCGGATTATGGTGTACTTGGAGATGCGATGGAAGTAGTGCCGAGGCTCACAGAGGCGGTGAAGAAATTTAAGGGGTAAACCCGGAAACCCCCGGCCCCTAAAGGGGAGTACTTTGTGAATATGCTTTCAACTTTAGCAACTTCTTTGAGCAAGGATTTAATCTCTTTTCAAATAATTGATATTGCCCCGGATTTCCGGGGCATTTTTTTTGCTATGACCACTTGAAAAAAATTATTACTTTGTGTATTATCTGCCATTATAAAACTCATTTCAATGATAAAAAAAATATTTTTTTGCATCGTGTTTTTGTTTCTTTCTTGCGCCACTTATGCGCAAGTGAATACGGAATATGCTGACTGGATAAAGAAGGCATTTAGCTTTTATGAAGCCAAACAATACAAACAATCTGCCGATGCATATACTAAGGCTTTCGCGTCATTAGGGGGAAAGGGGGCGCCTGATGACCGTTATAATGCAGCCTGTGCGTGGGCACTTGCGGGTAATAGGGATTCTGCCTTTTTTCAACTGAACAGGATTGCCACCAAATCTAACTTCACGGATTATAACCACATGATTGTTGACACAGACCTGGAAAGCCTGCACAATGATAAAAGGTGGAAAGATATTTGTGAACTGGTAAAACAAAACAAAGACAAGGCAGAAGCCAATTTAAATAAGCCGCTGGTAGCGATATTAGATACCATATTTCAGAACGATCAGGGCGGAAGAATGCAGATACAGGAAATTCAAAGTAAACATGGAAATGACTCAAAAGAAATGAAAGAACTGTGGAAAACAATAAGCTACAATGATTCCATTGATCTTATTAAAGTGGTGTCCATCATTGACAAATATGGCTGGGCCGGGCCGGATTTGGTTGGTGACAGGGGCAGCCAAACCCTATTCCTAGTTATCCAGCACTCAGATATAAAAATACAAGACAAATACCTGCCTATGATGCGAGAAGCAGTTAAAAACAAGAAAGCATCTCCAGGTTCGCTCGCTTTGCTTGAAGACAGGGTGGCTCTAGGACATGGCAAAAAGCAGATTTACGGCAGCCAGATAAGGTATAGCGGGAGTGGCGAAGCATGGGTATCGCCGCTGGAAGACCCGGATAATGTTGACAAAAGGCGGGCAGAGGTTGGTCTTGGGCCATTAGCGGAGTATGTGCAGCACTGGAATATCAAATGGGATGTAGCGGAGTATAAAAAACAACTTTCTGAAATTGAGAAAAAAGAAAGGGGAAATAAATAATCCTTCTTCTTAACTTCCAAGCTACAGATTTTTTATTTGACTTTTATTTAATAAAATTTGGTTTTTCAGTTTTGTAACGTACATTTACGTTATGAAACGGAATTTATCATTACCTACACTTACAAAAGCAGAAGAAGAAGTAATGCACATCATCTGGCAACTGGACCGCTGTGTAGTAAGAGATATCATAGAACAACTGGGAGACCCCGATATGCCGCATAGTACCATCTCTTCCGTTGTAAGGATACTTGAAAAGAAAGGCTTTGTTGACCATAAGGCATATGGCAAGACCCATGAGTACTTTCCCGTCATCACCAAAGAAGAGTATGCGCAGCATGGCGTAACCAGCCTGGTGGAAAAGTACTTCAGCGGTTCGCCAAAACAGTTAGTAAGTTTTCTTGTGAAAAATGAGGATATGAATTTGAAAGAACTAAATGATTTACTTAAATCTTTAGATAACCCAAAAAGGAAATGATATGCTACAATATCTCTTAAACACAACCGCAATCTGGCTTATAAGCCTGGTGTTGTTTGATGTTTTTCTGCGCAAGGAAAGCTATCATGGCTATAACAGGTCTTACCTGTTGTTTACATTTCTGTTAGGTGCATTTCTTCCATTATGGCAATGGCAGGATAACAACATTATATACAATGCAGCAATGCAACGTCCATTGGATAGTGTAATTGCGGCCAAACATAATATCATTACTGCAGGTAGTCCTTCCTCGGGAATTGGCTGGGAACAATGGCTTGCTGTTCTTTACTTAGCTGGTGCATTTATTGCGTTATGCTTATTGATCGTTGATATTATAAAACTGGCTGCTTTTTACCGCTCTGGCAAAAAGTCTGAACAAGATAGCTGGACAATAATTGAAACGGGTAAAGAACATGCGCCGTTCTCTTTCTTAAATACGCTGTTTGTTAGTAGCTGCCAACAGTATAGTGATGATGAATGGAACATGATACTGGCACATGAACGACGGCATACTACCCTGCTGCATTTTTCCGACCTTTTGCTTTTGCAGATAGCAAGGATTGTATTCTGGTTTCATCCATTGGTATATGTCTATAATAAACGTCTGCTATTGGTTCATGAATATCAGGCAGACCATACAGCCATACAGCAACCGCAGGTCTATGGCAGGTTCCTTGTTGAGCAGGCGGTGCTGCAGGCTGCGCCTTCCATTTCTCATTCATTCAATCGTTCACCCATAAAAAAACGAATCGTTATGCTCACCCGCAAATCATCCGCCGCATCAAGAGTAAAGATGCTTGTATTTATTCCGTTGACAATTGCATGTATAGTATGTTTTTCAAAGAACAGCTACTCCAATAGACCTAAGAAACATGGAAATGTGATAGAATACAATGGCAACACCATTGAATTGCTACCACCTAAAAAGCCGGACAGTTATTTGTACAAAGACCCTGAAACAGGTAAGAGTTACAGAAAACCTATAGAATGGCCGAACCCGCCTATAAAACTGAATGGACAAAAAATATACAACCCTGATCAGGACAAGAACGTTACAAAGCCGGAAATGAAGGGTAAATACACCAGCATTGCCGCATACCTGCTGCAAAATGCCAGGAAGGAATTTGAACAATTAGCTGACGGGGATTATTTTATCCTCATTTCAAAAGTGGTCGTTGACGAAAAAGGGAAGGTGGTGTATTTTGAGAATGAAGGAATTTTCCAGGACAAGGAAGACATGGATAAACAACCAAGACAAAAAAAGCTTGTGGACAAAAAGCTGAATGCACTTATGGATGATGCTCCGGTGTCTATACCGGCAAGTTGCGATGGAAAACCGGTAGCGTATTTAATTGACTATTTGTTTACGTTTACATATGGCTATGAATCGCCTTCATTCCTTACAGTAAAAGAACATAAAATAACAGCAATAAAAAACTAACAAAATATTCATCATTTTTAAAAACAGAGCAATGAATACAAACAGGATTTTCCGGAATAAACAAACCCATATAGCCACATGCATATCGCTGGCAGTAACTTTTCTTATTTGCATTGCAACAAACAGCTTGGCACAACAGAAACCCGGCAGAAAAGTACCCATACAACTGGCACATTCTGACAGCATGAAAATTCCACATAAAAAAATAATGGAAGACCCTACACTAACAACTAAAGAGCCTGATTGTGAAGTAACGGGGTTTACCATAACGTTTATCCCCATTGGAGGATACCTCTCCGGGCCGTATAAAACTAGCGGTAACAAAATACAGGGGAATCAGTTAAGCTACCTGAAAGAGTTTACCAACATGAACATCAAAATTGTTTTTGAAGATATACAGCTCAAGTGTAAGGGCAAAGATAGTGTCGGCGGGACGCTCTTTGTCACGTCACTCTCTGAATAATGTTTTAAAAAACTGATTTCTATGTCGCAATATCTCTTAAACACAACCGCAATCAATCATTCGCCAATAAAACGAATCCCAATGCATACATCTGCCCCATCCACTGCATCAAGAGTAAAGATGGTTGTATTCATGCTATTTACGCTGGTATGCATAGTATGTTTTTCAAAGAACAGCTTCTCGCAGATACAAAGGAAAAATGACAGCACTGTTGTGTACAGAGGAAACACGATCGAATTTTCACGTTCAAAGAAACCAGACGTTCAGTCATATAAAAATCAACTGACAGGAAAGAAGCACAGAGACGCAACTGACTGGCCGGTTCCGCCGATAAAATTAAACAAAGTGAGAATTTATAATCCCGAAAAAGATCAGGATATTATCAAACCGATGATGAAAGGCGCTTACAAAAGCATTGCTGCTTATCTGCTGCAAAATGCTGCAAAAGAATTCGAGACCCTGGAAGATGGAAACTACCTTATTATTATCGAGAACGTAGTGATTGATCCAAAAGGCAAAGTCGCCTACTTTGAAAATAAAGGCGTATTCCAGGATTTGGGAGACATCAATAAGCAGCAGCCAAAGCAAAAAGAAATTACTGATAAAAAACTACATGATCTCATGGATAACGCTCCGGTGTCCTATCCTGCAATGATAAATGATAACCCTGTTCCCTTTTTAATTGAGGAACTGTTCCCGTATTACTTCGGTTATAGTTCCGGTATTGACTTTACAGTAAAAGAGCATAAAGTAATTAAGGACAGAACTATAATTGAATAAAACTTGTTTTAATAAAGTGCTTATTATACTTGCAGCCGCATAAAATTGTGCATTGTTTAATATGCAAGACTTTGCGGCCTTGATTTTATAATTTACTTATTATCAATTCATTAGTCTTGGCGGCTTTGCGCCTTTGCGAGAAACCTATTTTGCACATTTAT
>CAISOH010000065.1 GCA_903887005.1 uncultured Bacteroidota bacterium
AACTAAACAACAGTCATCTATTAAAGGAGATGTTAAACATCCTAAAGTTTCCCCTAAAAAAAGTATTCTTCAAGAGCAGCTTGATTTAGAAGAGCTACAATATAAAAAAAATATGGAAGACATAAACAAACAAAAATGAAGAAGAAACTATTTTTTAGGACAACCACTATCAGGAACATAAACGACAACCTCCACCCTCATATTTTCCTTTGCAACCCGTTCCTTTAACCCCAACAAACGAGCAACAATACAAGGATTTAATAACCCCGCAGAAGCACCATTAATATTATGGACATTGATTACATTCTCTATATACGCGATGACTTGAACAAACTCCGCATGTTGTTTATAGCGTCTTAAATTACATACCCCAATGAAAGCATATAGCCCCTGCAAGGACATTGCCCGCATTTTTGGAACACCAATAATTTTTGCATCCTTACCATAGACACCGTATTTAATCACAGGATTATTTTCGACATATTCAAAGTAATTACAGGCGGCAGATAACAGGTCTTGGGGAGTAGTAAATAATTTTGGTCTGCCTGTATTAGATGCAAGTTTATAAAGTTGATTTCCTACAGGAAATTTATTAACCGGAGTATTAGGATTTGACATAAGCGAAAAAAATAAAAAATTCAGACAGGCATCCATAGCAGGGCAATCAAAGAAACGATAGCCCCCCCTTTAATTTTCTTATACCTTTGAGGATATTTAGATTCAGTGGATTAACTTTGTTAAATTAATTGATTGGAGCAAATAGATTTGATTAGGTAGAATTAAAGATACACTTTTTGTACCTTTTTTGTACCTGCATGAGTATAGAAAACAGCAAGAACCTTTACTGGTAAGTGTTTCCGGCGATTGCGAAACTATTCAAATCTTTATCCAGCCTGCATCGCAGCTTATTTTCACATCTAGTAAATTTATAACATTATCTATTGTATAATTCACTATTCCATACCAGGCGTTCCAGGTCTTTCCTGGTAATAATACTTGCGCGGTATTGAATAACCGGATACCATAATTGCTTCTCCGGGTACCACATTTCAGGTAATGCGCTCCATAAAATTTTCTTATCCCTGCTCACAATAAATATTTTGCTGTATGCGCCTCCCATAGCAACAAATATTGACCGGTCAGGTAATTCTAAAACATTTCCGCCTGTGGGAGCGCCTTTTGAATAACTATCTTCAACAGTACATTCATAATCCCATTCTTTTTTCAAATTTCCTTTATCGCTAAGCGGTTCCTTTAATATCATAATCCTGGGAGGATACCCGAAATTGCAAAGATTATTATTAAACAGGAAAATACGTCCCGGTTGTGAGTATTTGATAGCATGCGGCCCGCAATACAAACCATTTCCCTTTACAGGAATACCTGGTTTGAAAATTTCGCCATAGGTATTCATAACAGTTCCTTCAGGGTATTTCACTTTTAAGATCCGGCTGATGTTTTTATAATTTATATAAATGATTTTGGCTGCTTCGTCAAAAAAAAACGAATTGTCATGCGCATCAACAACCGGCTTTGAATCCCTGAAATAAATAAAATCAGAAGTCATAAAATAATGCGATGATTTCCACGACCAGAAAACGTTTCCTTTTTCATCATATTCGATTATCGTTCCAAAAGGCGTTTTCGGACCAGGCGTATCATTTATTTTCTTCTTCAATTGAGGACCGGGCACTTGCTGCGAATGACTATCTGTGGATGAAAGCTGATCCCGGTCCCATGACACGAATTCAATACCTAATACCATATAATGACCGTTAGACAGACGTGTAAATTCATGATGATAATGCTCTGTTGTATCGCCACTTACCAACCCGTTGTCAGGCCCTTTCCATAAAATATCCCCGTTAAGATTTATTTCATAAGGAAATTCACTAAGCATTAAAGTGATAGTTCCCATCGGGCTCATTTTCATATCCCTTATTCTCACATTTTCATCGTTTATTCCTCCCAAGGCTGGAAGATACCATATCGGTTGCCCGTTCATATCATACAACCCTTTGTTACCGTCTAAAAACACATAAGCGTCATTGTATTTAATGGCGGGCTGAAGAATTCTGAACCGTGTAGTACTCCTCATCACATCAGGTATAGCTAATGTACTGAAATGATGAAGGTCGCTTTTTGTGGTTATATTATTTATTATAGATGTTGTCCTCCAGGTATATTGGCTGCCAAAAGAAGGCGCCTCAGCAATAATTTTGGCCTCCTTCCCGGAAAGCGTTTTGATAATATTATTTCTGAAAGAATCTTCCGTAACATTATATCCCGCTGCTATTTCAAGCTTATAGTTAGTTACTTTCTCCTGAGAGGGAAAAGAAAAGCCTATTAACCTGTGAGTCAGGCTGCTCCCCTCTTTAGGTAATATCTGGGATATTAAATGGAGAGGAAACACAAAAAGAAAAAATGCTGAAATTAATATCCTGAACATGAAAATAGCGTTTCAAATTGGTTTGTAAATATAGCCTGAAATTTTCCCTTTGGTACTTTTAAGTCCAATAATATACGATATATATAACAAGTCCTCTCACAGAGCGTACTATAGTGCCGGACTGTAATTGGAAACGCGTGCGTATCAGCATCCGTAAATATTGCAATGCGTTTTGAAAATATACCGTTTCCCTTTGTTGTGGTTACAGTATTGTTGCTTGAAGCAATAAACACAGGCATCTGAAGTGATTAAGGCAATAAAAGTTTTTAACCTATATTTACCAATCATTTTAAACTGTTTTTTTCATGCCTAAGCTTTTAATTATTCTGTTTTTATTATTCATGCTCCCCTACCCTGCGGAGTCTCAGATACTACCAAAAGAAGGCATCGTGCTGCACTACAGGATAATAGGTTTTTCAATTGCTCCTGTGCTGCAGTCCGGAAATTACAAAATTGAAATAGCAGCAGGCAATTACTATTCTGAGGACTCTTTCAAAAAGAATATTATCCAATCTCATACCAGTAAAAATAACAAAATAATTGCTGAGGTGCCATCATTCGGTAGCCAATATACCTGGCGAATGGTTGCTGAAAAGGGAAATTCATTAAACGGGGAATTTCATCATTTCAGTACAGGCATGATCCCTTTTGCCGATACAAATAATGTTCGTTTCAGAATTACACAACCTGCAGTGAAATACAAAGACGCCTATGTATTTTTAGATGGCAACAGGACGCTTTACGATATGAACGGGCGCCCGGTATGGTACCTGCCTGATCTGAATGGAATTAATGACGGGAACGGAGTGCTGTGCGACATGAAGCTTTCCGCATCAGGAACTATCACTTTCCTCCTTAATACACAGGCATACGAAATAAATTATAACGGGGATATTTTATGGAAAGGGCCAAATACCGGGGAGGTAAGCGGAGACTCGGTGGAACATTATCATCATGAATTCACAAAGCTTACCAACGGCCATTATATGGTAATGGGTAGTGAATTAACAACCCTCGACCCTGTGCCGGCCGGCGATAAAACAACACAGGGATTTGCCCAGAAATTGCCACTCGGAACGATAATAGAGTATGACAAAAAGGGGAATGTAGTATGGTCGTGGAAATCGGCTCCATATTTCAGGGGTTCTGATATCCGTAACTATCGCCGGCCAAATATGGACGTAACTATCAAGATCATTGTGGATCCGCATGAAAACGGATTTTTCTTTGATGAAAAGGATCATAATATTTATATAAGTTGCAAAAACATCAGCCGGGTGCTTAAAGTGAAATACCCGGAAGGGAAAGTTATAAACAGTTATGGCGAAACATACAAACCCGGCGTCAAGGCGCAGGATAACGGGCTTTTTTGCCACCAGCATAGTTGCAGGCACTCACAAAAAGGGTATTTATTCCTTTTTAACAACAATACCTGCCTGTTGAAACCCAATGCCCCAAAGATCACTATGATGCAGGAACCTCTTACTGAAAAAGACCATCTGAAAAAAATATGGGAATATGATTTTGCCGCAGAAGGTAATTATCCGCCGGAAATGAGTGGCGGCGGAAATGTTACAGAATTACCGGATCAGTCAATATTTGTTTGTATGGGCAACCAGTACAGCGCAACAATGATTATCAGCATGGATAAAAAAATACTTTGGAGCGGGTTACCTGAAAGATGGAAACCTGAAGAAAACAGATGGGAGAAAGCCCCTCAATACCATGCCAGTATTATTGCCAGCCGTAAAGAACTGGAACAACTCATCTGGAATACGGAAAGTAAATAACCCTTCAATAATAAAAGGCGGGTTTAAAACACCACCTTAGCGAAGCAGATTTGTTTTTTGTGGAAGCAGGGCACTACTAATATA
The DNA here is from genome assembly GCA_903887005.1 of uncultured Bacteroidota bacterium. Lineage (GTDB taxonomy): Bacteria > Bacteroidota > Bacteroidia > Chitinophagales > Chitinophagaceae > Nemorincola. The sequence continues at coordinate 4,324 of CAISOH010000065.1, forward strand.
CGGGCGGCTACCTGCTTTCCTGACTTTGGCAGCCAGTCAGGGTAATCATTGCCTTCCGCTGTAAATGTGTGAATATTGGTTTTACCATCAGCCGCTACAGTTGCCAGCTGGATACGGGAACGGGCGATGTTAAAATCATTGAACAGGAAGGCGAGCGTGCCTCCTGTATTGAGTAATGCATAAGAGGAGAATACGCCTCCGTCTTCCTGGGAATATTGCTCTTTGGGAATATACGCCCCCCAATCCCGTACACCGTCTTTATTATACGACAAGGCCATGATGTCGTTATAATGATATTCATGAACAATAGTTGTGTTGTAAGGGTTGTAGTAAGAATAATAACCTAATCCCGGCATGTAATTGCTGCGTTGGGTAACGAAGTGGACCTCAGATATTAATACGAAACCGCCATCATTTTTTACAATCAGTTGCCGTACCTCGTAGTTGTCGAAAGTATGATTTTTGTGCCTTATGCCCGCTGCCTTAATCAGTTCCTGGTCGAACGGGATAAATTTTTTGGCAGAGAATGCGCCGGCAGCTATGTTATAAGCGGCGTAAATGATACCATTGAAATTGCCGTTTTTCTTATCAGAATAAAATCCGCCAAAGTAAACGCAGTTGTTGACATTGTCCACCTTCATATACCCGTTTGCGGCGAATTTTGTTTCCAGCGGTAATTCTTTAGCTTCAAATTTGGTGGCTCCGGGGGCCAATGTCATTATCCAGTACTGGTCGGCATAGTTTTGTGCGCCAACAGGAGTATAAGCAGCCATATATACTACGCCGTCATTGCCCATGTTCACTTCACCATGTTCTACGGTGTTATCAGTTTTAAAGCTCGTGTGGCTGCGTTTTACAATCGTTAAGTTATCATCGAGCCATTTACCATCAAAGTCCACTTCCTGGCCTTTATCGTTAGCGCTGTAGATAAGTATCATTTTCTTATTTTCAGATACCACAGATGAGAAATAGGTTTTAGTAGCTCCGAAAATACCGGTTTTCACCTCTCCAATCTGTACTGGTTTATTTTTCAGTAAGCCTTTTTCATTGAGCAGTGCGGCATATTGTACTACTTTGTTGCCCTCCTCGGCCTGGTATATAATTATGATTTTATCGGGATAAGCAATAAACCGGGTCTGATAAATTTTTTCAGGAAAAAAATCAAGTAAAACAGTGGCTGTTTTATTCATGGAGTCATCATAGGCATCAAGCATAGCGCCATCAGAGGTGTTACGATAATTATACAGGAGTCCGCCTGTCATGCCTACTACGGCATAATCGCCGGCGCGAAAATCATATTTATCATATTGGGAGTAAATGACATCCTGCGCGAATGTTGTTTCAGGAAGATAAAAAAACAAAAGCAGAATAAGGGCTGATTTTAAATATTTCATACCTCAAATTTAGAAGAGATCGTGTAAAACAAAAGTAAATTTTATTTAGTTAAGGAAACGTTCTTTAAGTTCAGGTGTTGGGATGATGCATTCGTTTTGTTTTCCGAACCATTTATATCGGTTCCGGGAAATGAAATTATATACACCATCTCTGAGAAAGGCAGGTACCAGGATAGCTGCAAAAAACAATTGCCAGAAACCTCCCAAAAGTTTCGCAGTGTGTATTGCCGCGGATGATTTCACGAAAAATCTCCCCTTATAAAGCAGGATTAGGCTTTCAGGGACTTTAGTATTGGATTTCGTAGCATTTGATAAGGCATTTTTTCCAATTTCAGATTGCAAAGTGGCAAAATAAAAAAGTTTCTTTTTGTCGTGGGTAATAATAAACTGCACCAGGCCATTACATAAGTTGCATTCACCATCAAATAATAAAACTGGCTGATTATCAGACATGGCTTTATTTAGCAATAACATTCTTATTCAATGAAGAATCCTTTGTTTTTAGCTGTATTTTAGCATTAAGAAGGGAGTCTGTTTTTATTTTCTGTGCCATACGGGCATTAAATATGGAGTCCACCTTTACTTTTACCTCTATTTTTATTCTATGCTCCAGATCTACACGTGATTGTTCATCAAGTTCTTTAATACGGATTTTGGTAATGGAATCTATTTTTTGTTTTATTTCCTGTTTAGTCAAAGGTTGTGTTTCTTTATTACAAGAGCCGAAGCCCAGACCCAAAATGATAATTACAAATATAATTTTCCACATAACTAAGATTCAAAGTTACTATAATATGCTGCTCAAATAGCATACCATTATTCAATTACAGTAAAATATTAACATTTTAAGGCTTCAATTTTTAATTGTAATTACGTGTTTAATCCAAATAAATTGTGCGAAATTTACATAAGGAAAGGGTTATATGAAATTGAAAAAATGGACATGTGTATTATTTATAGTGTTGTTTATAGCAACAGAACAAATAATTGCGCAAAATTCCGTTTATGACACTATCAGGCTGGGAAGTATTACAGAGCACGGGCAGGCTTATCCAATGGTTTTATTACCTGAATTTGTAAAAAAAGACCTGTTGATGGACCCGAAAGAACGGACCCGAAGACAAAGGCTCAGGAATGACATCTATGTTACTTATCCGTATGCACTGACAGCCGCAATTATTTTTAATGAGGTAAATTCAAACCTGGATAGCATTGACAGAAGAAGAGATCGCAGGAAATATTTAAAAACCATGGATAAAAAGCTGGATCGGTTGTTTAAAGAACCCCTTAAAAACCTGAGTATTGATCAGGGGCATGTTTTAATAAAGCTCATAAACCGGCAAACCGGGCAGAATTGCTATAGTTTAATTAAGGAAATGAAAGGTGGCCTTTCAGCTATGGTCTGGCAGTCAGTAGGGCTGTTTTTCAATAACAACCTTGTCAGGGAGTATGATCCGGAAGACCGTGACAGGGAAATAGAATCAATAGTCAAAGACCTGGAAGCTTCAAACCTGTATCGCTATCAGATATACCAGCAGGAGGCATTATTAAAAAAAGCAATGAAACCATAGGTGAATGTCCCTGGTCAATCAGCGGTAATAAGTCATTTTTGTATTTTTCCCACAACATGTTAGTGAAGATCACAAAATCTAAACCAGTTACAGCTTTTCATACAGCGCCCGTAACTTTTCGCGTGTCATGATAGTTTGCCAGTCTTTTCCAAGTGCATTTTCCCATAGCGGCGCCATGCCAAGCGACACATTGATCATCGTATCAAATTGTTCATCCGTCAGCCCTTTGGTTATGCCAGCAGGAATATCAATGCTGTTTTTTTCTACCATTTTATGGAAAGCAGCTACTCCTTCCGGATAAAATTCCTGAAGGTGATTGAAAACGATGCAATTGCCAATGCCGTGTTTGGTACCTAATAAATAACCCAGGCCATAACTAACCGCATGTGCCACGCCTACCTGGGAGTAGGCAATGCTCATGCCGCCTGCATAAGACGCCATCATCAGTTGTTCGTCGCTTTCATCGTTCCATTCATTCTTATGCAGGAATACTTCCTCACACAATTCCTGCGCCTTCTCGCCATAAGACCGGCTGAATTCGTTGATATAAGTGCCTTTGAGCGATTCTATACAATGAATAAAGCAATCCATGCCGGTATAAAAACGCTGGTTTACCGGCGCATTTTTAGTGAGTTCGGGGTCTAAAACTATCTGGTTGAAGGGTGTGAAGTCTGAGTTCATCCCAAGCTTACGGGTTGGCCCTGTAAGCACAGTAGTGCGCGACACTTCTGCTCCTGTGCCTGACAAGGTAGGGATACCCGCTTTGTAAACGGAAGGCTGTTTCACAAGGTCCCAGCCCTGGTAATCCTGAGCCTTGCCCGGATTGGTCATCATGATGGAAACGGCTTTGGCAAGGTCCATTGCGGAACCGCCGCCAATACCTATTACACCGGATACTGAGCCATATTTGCTTTTTATTTGCTGCGCCAGTTCATCTACATAAGAGGTCTTTGGTTCATGGGCTACATCTGCATCTATGAGCATATCATTGCCCCTCAACGGGATACGCGATTTGAATGCATCATTCTTTTGAAAAAAATGATCAAGGAGGAAGATCATGGGCGCATCATTTTTCCGGTGCGGCGCTATTATCTCATCAAGCTGGTCAAAACATCCACGTCCATATACCACATAATCAATCATTTTAAAATTGCGAAACTTCATGTTTAGTATGTTAAAAAGTTAAAAGGTTAATTAGTTAAAGGGGCAAAAATAGTGTTTTGTCACTGTCCTTAGTATTGATGAGTTGCAAATATATAATTGTCATGTTGAAGGCGAAGCATGCTATCAAAGTTCTTGTTTAACAATAATTGGTCCCATTGGTAAAGTACCTGAAATCAGGTATTCTTTTATTAAAGGAGTTAGTTTTGAAAGCACACTATAACTATTTATTTGTGCAGATAAAACAAAGACTGCAATAGTATATTTTTTGAAATTTTGTTGATGTTGCAGGTTCTTATCAAACGTAAGTAACGCATCAAATTTATTCTCTGCTAATAATTGAAGCAATTGTCCATTTTTGATTCCATTCCAGCCTTTTTCCCTAACCGTATAGATTTCGTGTTCCAAATAATCCAGTTTTAATCTTTTCGGAAGATTTTCATCAAGCAACAGCTTCATATAGTTGGGCGAAATTTTTAGAGCTGGTAATTTTATTGGCCATTTCTAACAATGCTATTGCCTGCTCTTTTGCAACAGTAGGAAAATCATCTAAAAATTCTTCAAGAGAAACTCCTGCTTCCAAATGGTCAAATAAAGATTCTACAGGTACCCGTGTACCTGTAAATACAGGCTGGCCACCCAATATATCATTATCTATGTGAATTATACTTTGGATATTCATATAGTAAAATTACAAAAATCTTTTGAAAATAGCATTATACCAAGCCCATCTTCTCCATCAATTCCTCAGCCCTGATAATATCTGCAGGTGTATCTATCTCTACGCCCATGTATTTGGTTATGGCCATTCGTATAGAAACACCGTGTTCTAAAAAACGGAGGCATTCTATCTTTTCTGCTGCTTCAAGCGGAGTTACAGGCCAGTTGGTAAAATTTAAAAGCGCTTCCTTACGAAAGGCATACACACCAATATGTTCATAGAGAGGTATATCTATAGTCATATCTCTCGGGTAAGGTATTATGCTTCGCGAAAAAAACAAGGCATTGTTAGTAAGGTCAAGCGCCACTTTTACATAATTGGGGTCTTTTATCAGTCCGGGATCTGTAAGCTGCTGGACCAATGAGGCCACCTGTATTTTATCTCCGTCTGTTCCAATGAATAAATCAAGTAATTGCTCAAGAGGCTCTTTTTGAACGAAAGGTTCATCACCCTGAACGTTAACAAAAATATCTGCATTCAATTCCGCAGCTACTTCTGCTATACGGTCGGTCCCGCTTTGATATTCCCGCTTGCTTTTTACTGCTGTTCCGCCATGATTAATTATTTCATTAAGTATTTCATCGCAATCCGTTACCACGATCACCGCATCAAACAAACCAGTACTTAATACGGATTCATAAGTACGCCTGATAACACTCTTACCATTTAAGGGTGCCAGCAGTTTTGCAGGAAAACGTGTAGCGCCAAGTCGGGCGGGGATCAATGCGATTACCTTCATTCTAATTCTTTTTGATGATGCCCAAAAATAACAATATCCATCCTATGATAAAACAGAATCCACCCATTGGGGTAATAACGCCAACAGTGCCGATGCTTTTGCCAATTATGCTCAGTATTGTCATTGCATACAGAGAGCCGCTGAATAATAATATGCCAATGATGAAGAAAGTAGCTGCCAGTTTTATATTTTTATTCGGAAAATAAGAAAAAGATATTCCTGTGACCAGTAAAGCGAAGCTGTGATAAAACTGGTAACGGACACCGGTTTCAAAAACCAAAAGCTGTTCAGTGGACAACAACGCTTTTAGGGCGTGTGCCCCGAATGCCCCTAAGATCACTGCAAGGGCCGCAAACAAGGCGCCTGCTGTCATAGCTTGTTTATACATGATGAGATAATTTCGTCAAAGGTAATAAGTGAAATGTTTTTAGTCTGTAAAATAAAATGCGCCTGCTCATAAAATGCTGTACGCTTATGCAGCAATCCTTTTAAATATCCGCCAATATTGGCCTTACCTTTCAATAATGGACGTATTTCATCGCTTTTCTGTATATTATGCATCAGCGTTTCGATATCCGCTTGCAGGTAAATAACAATACCTGCTTCTTTCATCAGCGCCATATTTCTATGGAAGCAGGGTGCTCCACCGCCGCATGCTATAATTGCAACATCGGTGGTTTTAATTAATTTCATTAAATATTTACTTTCCTTTTCACGAAAACCTGATTCTCCATATTGGGCGAATAATGCAGGTATGGTTGCCTGTTCCTGCCCGGCTATGAAAACATCAAGGTCTGTGAATTCCAGTTTGTATTCCTGTGCAAGTTTCTGCCCCCAATAAGTTTTTCCTGCACCTGGCATCCCAACCAGGAATATCTTCCTGTTGGAATCGCGAACTGGGAACCGGGAATTTGGATTGGAGATCATAATAATATACAGAACAGGTTTACAAATTGAGGGGAAGCCCCGGAACATCGTCCCGCTTCTTCAGCGGGAGGGGTGGGAGTATAAATTTCAAGATCATCAGCATTCCCATTGATGCAGCCATTTCCTTGTTTCGCGCCCGGTCAAAGGGGAAATGGAACACTCTTGTTTTAACGCTGTCCTTATCAGCAACTGCCATCCAAACTGTCCCTACTGGCTCATTATCACTTTCTGCTGCAGGCCCAAGCAAACCTGTTATGGCGAAAGAATAGTCCACATTAAGCACCTTTAATGCACCTTGAGCCATTTCTGTGACTGTCTGCTCGCTTACAGCATTGTATTTTTCGATAGTTTCCTTTTTTACACCCAGTAATTGTTCCTTTAGCTCATCATGGTAGCAAACAATACCTCCGCTAAAATAACCGGATGCTCCCGGCACTTGTGTGATATGATGGGCTATATAGCCACCGGTGCAGCTCTCCGCCAATCCTAATGTTACATTATTTGCAGTAAACCAATTACCGAGGATTTTTTCCAATGGTATATCTTCCAGCGCTACTACTATATTACTTAACCTTGCGGCAATCTCTTCCTGTCTTAATTGCAGTTCATTTGATAACTGCTGTTTATCCGCGCCTCTTCCTGTAAGCCTGAGCTTCACCATTCCGGCGCCAGGCAGATATGCAAGCCTTATATGGGCGGGTAATGCTTCCTCCAGGTCTTGTATTCTTTCCGCTACAAAACTCTCTCCTTCCCCTGCGGTAACAATAGTCCGGTGAAGCAATGCATCACTGATAAAACGTTCACGAAGTTTTGGCAACGCTTCATTTTCCATAATAGAAACCATCTCAAAAGGTACTCCGGGTAATGAGATAATAACTTTATCGTTTTTTTTAAACCACATACCGGGCGCAGTGCCCATATTGTTAAATAATACGGTGCAGTTATCTGGTACTTCTGCCTGTTTCAGATTGCGCTCAAGAAAAGGACGGTTGCGTTTTGTAAAAAGATTTTTCAGATGTTCAAGTACCTGTTCGTTTACCTGCATTTTCCCGCCAAAGTATTCATTCAGCAAAGGCTTGGTAATGTCATCGGCAGTAGGCCCAAGCCCCCCGGTTATTATTATTAAGGAAGCAGTGTTTAATTCTTCATCAAGCGCTTTTAAAATGGCGGTTTTATCATCACCCACCGCTACTCGGCGCAAAACGTCTATACCCAATTCATTAAGATGTTGGGCTATCCAGGCTGAATTGGTATCAATGACCTGGCCTATCAATAATTCATCTCCTATAGTGATAATGGCGGCGGCTATATTGCTCATGGTTCTTTATTAAAAAAAGGCGCTAACCTTGTTTGTAATTCCTGAGGCATGTTCACTTTCTTCTTTTCCTTAGGGTCGTAAAACACTAATGTAGTCACCCCTTTGTTCAGCAACACCCCTTCTTCATTATACAGCTCTGAATGGAATTGTATCTTATGCCCCTCGGGCAATTCTTTCAGTAATGTCTTAACTGTTACCAGGTCGTCATACAATGCAGGCCGGTAATAATGCACGTTTAATTCCACTACAGGCATCATAATACCCATTTCCTCCAATTGTCTGTAGGTAAAGCCCAGCTGTCTGATGGCTTCCGCCCGTCCTACCTCGTAGTACAATGCATAATTCCCGTAATACAGGTAGCCCATCTGGTCTGTTTCTCCGTAGCGAACTCTTATTTGTGTAGTGGCTGTGAACATTCTTTTAAGTCGAAAGGCAAAAGTAGAAAGTAGAAAGTGGTTTTACGAAAGATTTTTATTTGCGATTCGGGTTTTTCAGTAGAAATACCCTGAATAATTTGCAGGAGCAGGTTATTACCTTTACCAAATTGGCTTTTTCCTGGTATGTAGCACCCTTATAATGATTATTTGCTGTAATTCCATATTCACTGTATAATGAATCAGATATTGGAAAACATCAGTAGTTGTGCATCTCACATTTTCATACCTCATCCTGCCAATAAAAGGAGTAATGGAAAGTGTATTTAATTTTAGGTGCAGATATTCTAAAAAGCGTTCGCCAAGGTGCTCGTTCCGGCTATTTTCCCAATCAATTGCCTGTTGGATATCCCTTCTGGCATTAGTGGTTGTAATAATTGCAAAAGGCATGAAAATAATTACAGTTTAAATTGTTTCCTGGCTTCCTCCCATTCCACTAATATAGTATTTCCACTTGCAATATTATGGAGTTCTTCTTTCCCAAGTTTTATTTGCCAGTCCGGTATTAAACAGGTGGCGGCATTTTCTTCTTCTTCAAATTCCTTGTACTTCTTTTTAAGAAGGTCCCAGTCTTCAATAGGAATTTGAATTTGTACTGCGGTTGTATGTCCTGATTTATCAGCAATATATTGTAGATTCATCATAATAAATGCGTATTAGTAAAACGTCGTGTTATACCGATATTTTCAATGGTTTGTTCAAGGGTATAAGTCTTATCTTTTCCGTTAATCATATCATCTCTCCGGGTTTCCAACATATTCAAGGTTGCCTCATCATAAATAATATCCTGACCTTCTGTTCCCTCATTCACACAAAATTATGTTGTAAATTTATGAAATAATATCAGGATAATAAAATACGAAGGTCTTGCTAAAATGAAACAACTAAATAAGTACCAGAGTTTTGAAATATCCGGTAAAGAAAAACTACTTTAACATTCTGTTGTTGATAATCTGCTTATAGAATATGTAATTCATACTACTTCTGTATTTTATCCTGGTATCCCTTTATCCTGAATGTACAACCATAACCCTGTTAATACAAAAAGCAGCCTGACAATTCCCTTCCGCGAAAAGATGTATTTACCGGTTCTATTGTGCCAGCCAGTATTTTCGCAGCAACCATTCGGTAACAGCTATAAGCAGAATGATAAAGAAGTACCATTTGCGGTCAACTAAGGGCACTGTTTCGGTATTGGTGATGATGAGGGGTTTTACACGCTCATTGCGGGTGATGCTGTCATATAATGTGGAGACATTGGCGGCAGTAACAAATCCACCATTGTATTTTGTAGCGAGGCTGTATAGCAAGGGGTAATCTGCACCGGATTCCATCAGTTCTAGCGGCATGCGCTCTACAACAAAACTACCAGAGGCCATGTATGGTTTGTCGTTATAAGTAGTGCGGGCACTATAGGTGTAAGAGCCGCCTGCCCAAATACCAATATTCAGGCTGTAGGCGCTACCCGATCGTTCAAAGGAAAAATTTTGTTTCCGGCCGGCACTGTCGGCAATGGTGAACTGCACATCGGGAGTGTTCACCTGCTGGTTATTGGCATTGAGCAGGTAGGCGTTTAGCGATATGGCTTCCTGGTCGCTCCATACATATTTAGGCAATGCAACGGTGAATGGTTTCTCATTATTATTGGCGGCAAGGAAGGCGACCGTCTGGCGGATACATTCGTCTATAACATTATGATCGTTGAAGTTCTTAAACTCATATAAACGCCAGCGCCACAAGCCTTCGCCCACCAAAATTGCTGATGGGACATTCCCCTGCTGCAATATCCACAAGGGCATTTGCTGGCTGATAGCGCCAGTATTTTGGGTAAATAATATATTGGCGCCGGGCCCTTGCTGAATAGTACCCACACTCACCGATAAGGGAGGCATTTTGTCAGTAACGGATTGAATGTTCTGGGGTAAAGTAAATGCATTAAAGGCCGCGCGGTACATTGCGGAAACATTGTGTGGCTGCGCCGGGAACACGGTGGCATGTGTAAGCGGAGCCAGGCTATTCACCGCTGGAATACCTGACTGGGCGCCTAGAATAAGCCATACCGGCTTTTTTGCAGCCAGGACAATGGGTACTATATTATTCCTTAATGATGGCAGGCCATGCAGGATAATGACATTGTACACGCTAAGTGAGGCAGGAAAATTGTCAGCCCCGCATACGGTAACCTTATAACTTTCCAAACCGCTAAGGGCTTCTTTTATGGCGTTAACGTCTGGATGGGGAGCGGCTGAGGCAATGAGGATGTTCTTCTTTTCTTCCACTACTTCCACAAAAATATCCTTGCGGTTATTTACCGTGTTCTTTTCACCTTCAGCTTCCGGTACCGAGATTGTGTAATGATGCAGTCCAGCCTTGCTGGCTTTGATAGTAAAGGATACGGAACGGTCGTATTTACCTGTATTAACAGATACAGGGACCGATGACAGCATACCCCCCTCTTCCTTGATCATTACGCTGTTGTTATACCCTATGCAGCGTTCCGCCACAATGTCGGCCCGTATTTCAAAGCTGCTGTTGATGGTGACTACTTTATTGGAATATGCCTTTGCTATGCGAATATCCTTTTGCACTGCACTATCCCCCAATGCTACGGTATATAAAGAACTATGGATGGCCAGTTGCTGGTACAAAGGGTTCATGCCCTGGTTATATCGCCCATCGGTAGCGAGTATCACAGCGCCAAGGTTTTGCATACCAAAAAACTCCTGCGCCCTTGATAAAGCGGCAGAAATATCTGTAGCCGCCTGATGATATTGAAAAATACTATCAGTTTGCACCATATTACCAAAAGCCCATTGAACCACTTTATATTTTTCAGATAACCTTTGAGTGAGGCCTTCAACATTTTTCCGGTAAGCGGCAGAATCATTCCCTAATGCATTGGCAATGGAGCGGGAATTATCCTGCAGGAGAAGCACAATGGGCTTCTCCACTACATTTTTAGTGATGATAATGGTGGGTACCAGTATTAGTAAAAGCGTAAAAAACACTACCAGGCTACGGAGTAATGATGTAAGCCATGGGTAAGGAACGGCGCGGCGCTTGTCTGTACGATAAACCCAGTAACCCGCGCCCAATGATAAAATTATAGCTATAAACCAGAAAATCCACTGCATAAAGTGGCAAGCTAAAGAAAAAATCAAAAAATATGATGCAATTAAAATTTAAAATGTGAACTTTAGTATTGTTTTAGTTAAAAGTATTCATGGACGTTTAAAAAAACCTGCACATGAAACACCTGGTTTTATCACTCCTCTTTATTAGCAGTATCGCTGTTATCAAAAGCATGGCGCAGAACAGATCCGCACTTAATGCAAATAATACCGGCCAGATAAGTAACTACCAGGCAACTGGCAATTTTAATACCAGCGCAGCAATTACACATAATGACCAGGTTAACAGGCCGCCTTTACAGGAATCAAATTACCATAATAATACCAGCGGGCAGATTTCAAATATCAATAATACAGTAACTTCAATCAGCCCTGCTAATATAAACAGTTCAGTGGACTATAATCATGGGATAAGCTACTACACCCGGGATAATAATATTACCGGGAACCAGTTATACAGCACCAATCTGCCGGTTAATACCGGCGCAGCTATAAACCATAACAATAACCGTTATTCTTTCGTGTATCCTAACAGAGCTGCATCCAAATACAACTTCACTGCACACAAATTATTTCCTTATTATTCTTCAGTTTATACAAAATCAAAAAGTCAACATCACCACCATGACAGTGTGCACATAAATTACCATCACCACTTGCCCTGTTTAAATAATCCGGCATGGAACAATCCCTGCTATTCCGCTATTCTAAGTTGCAGCTATTTTTATGATAATTTTTATTATTATGAAGAAAACGCCAACCCGGATACCAGAGTAAAGTATGTATCGCTCGATGGTTATGTGATCTATGGAAATGATACTTTATCCGGCATTATTACATTTGATGACTTTTCTGTTTTCCTGGAACAACCTGATGGCAGGAAAAGCAAATACGGAAATACTTTTTCTTACAAAGACCCTGGTATGCATGGCCTTGTGGTATTTAACGGATTTAAAGAACTTCATTTAACTCATTTTGCCGGAGATGGCGGTAAACTATGGCGGATAATACACACCGGGAAACTCAATATTTATGATGACCGTTTTAGTTTGCTTTCTCCAGGCAATGTTGATAAGAAAAATATGATAGTAGTTTATGGCGGACAAGCTAGGCCTCTTAATTCCTTACTTGGTATTAATGTCAAAGAGCAGCTTATAATATACATCAACAAGGCTTATAACCTTAACCTGAAAGCTAAAGACTTTACCTGGAAATCACTACTCACGTTTATTGACAAGCTCGATTAGGCAGTATCAAAAAACACTTCATAAAACTGGCAGATTGCAAGTGGATTTTCTTTCGGATTTTTGATGTCTGAACTGTATTACTAACTTTACTAAAAAAACTGTTGATGAAACGAATACTTATTATTCTGTTTGTTTTGGGCTCCTGTATTACCTGCGCCTGTGCACAGGGCGTTATATATACCTGTAATTCAACCGGGGCCTGGGGCAATGGCTTTAACGAGCGGGGCGAGCCTGTTACGATGAAAGAATGCGATGATGTGGCGCTGGAGAGTTGTAAAACGAATCATGGTAAAAACTGCAAATTGTTTTATAAAAGCACCAAGGGCGGTTGGTGGGGTTTTATTGCATCTGTGGATATCCATGGAAAGTTGTACTTCGAAGTTTCTGACGGCAATGTAACACAGGCTGCTGCCGAAAGAAGTGTAAGGAAAAAGTATAAAGACCATGGCGGCCCATTCCCTGAAAATACCGAGGTGAAAAGCTGGTATGTATATTCTAACCTCAAAAAATAAAAACTGCGATTAAATGTTCGCTTATTGTTTTAAAAAATATCTGCTGAATCCTTTAAGCAACCATGCATTTTGGGATTGAATTAAAAAAACAAGTAATTTTGCACAAAATGTACAGATGAAAACCAACCTATATTTTACTTTATTCATAATGTTATTTGCAATTAGTGGTTATTGCCAGCCTGCATTTACCGGGGGGCATAGCCAGAGTTTATCTATTTGTGAAAACTCATCTACCCTTAATATTAATTCATTCTTAATTGTATCAGACCCGGTTAGCGGAAAAACTGAAACCTGGAGTGTGGTAATAGTACCAAAACATGGCACAGCAGGCGTTTCTTATGCTACCCTTTCCACAGGTGGAACCCTTACTCCTACAGGGACAACTTACAAGCCAACATTTGGTTACACCGGCAATGATTCATTTAAAGTAAAAGTATCTGATGGAACAAAAGCGGACACTACCACCATTTATGTTACCGTGAACACCATTCCCAAGGCGATAGCAGGCGGTAGCAGTATATGTACCGGCATATCAGCTCCTTTCAGTGATGCAATTAGCGGCGGCACATGGACCAGCAGTAATATACCTGTAATTGCAATCGGGTCTTCAAGCGGCGTGGCTACTGCCAGTACAACCGGAACTGCCACAATCACCTATTCTTTAACAGGGGGATGCATTACCACCACTGTAGTAACAGTTAAGTCTATGCCTGCCGGCATAACAGGTACCGGTATTGTATGCGCAGGTTATATCACCGCGCTAAGCGATGCCACGGGGGGCGGCACCTGGAGTAGCAGTAATACAACAATCGCAACAGTGAGCGCCGGAGGTTTATTAACAGGCATTTCAGCAGGCACGTCAACTATAACCTATGAAACAGGCATAGGTTGCGCACAAACTAAGACAGCTACTGTCAACCCGGTATCGCCAATTACAGGGCCTGCCTTTTTGTGCCCCGGCTTAACAACAACTTTGTCAACAGCAATAGCCGGCGGAACATGGACCAGCAGTAATCCGTCAATAGCAGTTGTTTTTCCAACTACGGGCGATGCTATAGGCCTTGCTCCCGGAACTGTCTATATTACTTATACTTTACCTACAGGCTGTATATCCACCAAACTAGAAACAGTGAATCCGGCTCCGGCTCTTATTTCCGGGTCTTCTGTCTGCATAGGTTCAGCGGCCACGCTCAGCGATGCTACTCCCGGCGGGACATGGTTCTGTGATAATCCCGCTGTAGCCACTATTGGCTCCGGCTCAGGGGTACTCAGCGGAATAGCCATTGGTACAGCAACTGTCAGCTACACCCTTACTACTACCGGCTGCATGACATCTGAAACAATTGTTGTGAACCCATTGCCAACCGTATATACGGTATATGGCGGTGGCAGCTATTGTTCAGGCGCATCAGGGGTTCATATTTATCTTACTTTCTCTGATCCGGGCACCGAATACTACTTACACAACACCGGCATAACCATAGGCCCTTTTGCAGGCACAGGCACCTTACTGGACTTTGGATTACAAACCCTGGCAGGCACATTTACCGCCACAGCCACCGACATGATAACAGGCTGCGGTAATCTTATGTCAGGCAGCGCCTCTATAGTTATTATACCTAACGTTACCCCATCCCTCAGCGTTTCCTCCAGCTACGGAGACACCATTTGCGGGGGCGTCACCAATAACTATCTTGCTACACCGGTAAACGGAGGCTTAACACCCTCCTACCAATGGGTAGTAAACGGATTAACAGTTGGGATTGATACGCCAAATTATAATTACATACCCGCAAACGGAGATACGATAATCGTAAGACTGGTAAGCAATGCCATCTGCGCCACGCCTGATACCGTATTCGATACAACGATCATGACGGTAATACCTCATGTAATGCCCTCCGTGAGCCTTGCTGCCTGGCCCGGAACGGAGATATGTATGCCCAATGCGGTTACGTTTACCGCCATCCCTTATTATGGCGGGCCAGCTCCCAGCTATTTTTATATGAAGAACGGCGCAGTTATAGACACAGGTAATAAGTTCAGTTACAAGCCATCTGATGGCGATGTGTTTTATTGCTATATGGTCAGCGATTTTTCCTGCCGCCTCGCAGATACCGTATATGGAACAATCAGCATTAAAGTGGATACGCCTGTAATACCATCCTTCCAGATTGCTGCTTACCCGCCGGTGTTTACAGCGCCGGGACAGGCCGCTACCATGACTGCCATAGTTACGAATTGCACAGGGCCGTTTACCTACCAGTGGATCATAAATGATTCTATCATGGCAGGGGCTACCTCCGACACATTTACCAGTAATTATTTTACCTATACCGATAATGACTCCGTAAGCTGCATCGTGAAACGCCTGGGCATCTGCGAAATGACCACATTCAACTGGAGAAAGATGCTCAACAATGTTGGCGTCAGGCAATTATCTCCAACAGGACAATTCACCGTATTTCCTAACCCCAGCAAAGGAACGATTATCATCAAAGGATCGCAGCTGGGCATTGACGAAGAAATAACCGCAGAATTGACGGACATGGTTGGGCAGGTTGTTTATAAAAAGAGTTTTATAGCAAGAAACGGGAATATGAATGAAACCATACAGCCCGGCACTCTCGCCAATGGTATGTATCTGCTGAACCTTCGCTCTGAAGGAGGAAATAAGGTATTTCATGTGGTGATTGAGGAATAGTCCCGATAGCTATCGGTATGGAATTGGGAATTAGTAATTGGGAATTGGGATTGTTTTCTGATTACAGTTTTTATTTCAAAGCGATGTTTTAAAAACTCTTTGCACTTAACTTGGTTGCTACTATCATCGTCCGGGGAGCCTGCCCTGAGGAATCGAAGGGTCACTCCCTTCAAGGTTCAGGGTGCTTTTGCTCAATCAAATTCCTGTCATTGTAAGTAAACAATTTGCTGAGCACAAGCTCTTTGAAAATGACAGGAAACTTTGTGAGGTACGTAACACACTCCCCTCCTTTTTTCAAGGAGCGGGATGCTGGATGAGGCGAATGCCGAATACAGCCGGGGTGGTTTTTCTCGCGCAGAACAGATATTTCAGTTTTTTTGTCACAGTCAGCCCGCCGGACTGCCCACCATGCACCTATCAGGAAAGCAACCTTTTAAACATAATTACATTAAACCAATCAATTTCATATATTTACACTATCCATGAATACCACCCTCGATAAAAAGAGCCTCTCTGAAAGGGACATCTGCACTAAATTTATTACCCCGGCCCTCGAAAAGGCTGGCTGGAATAAAAATGCACAGTTTTTGGAAGAAGTCTATTTCACTGTTGGTAAAATATATGTACGGGGCAAGCTCACGGGACGGGGAAAAGGTAACAAAGCCGATTACATTCTCTATTATAAGTCTAATATTCCCGTTGCAATAATTGAAGCCAAAGACAACAACCACACAATTGGCGCAGGCCTTCAGCAGGCGTTACGATATGCCGCCATACTCGATATTCCATGTGTTTTCAGCAGCAATGGCGACGGTTTTGCATTTCACGACAAAACAGCCACAGACCAGAATATTGAAACCGAATTAGGCATGGATGACTTCCCTACGCCGGAAGACCTGTGGATAAAATATAAAAAGTACAAGGGCATCGAAGGCACCAAAGTAGAAGCCATTGCCGCACAGGATTATTACCTCGACGGTAGTACGCGCAAGCCCCGCTATTACCAGCAAATAGCAATCAACCGCACTGTAGAGGCAATTGCCAAAGGGCAGGATCGCATATTGCTGGTTATGGCCACCGGCACCGGTAAAACCTATACCGCTTTCCAGATTGCCTACAGGCTCTGGAAGGCCAAAGCAAAAAAACGGATTCTATTTCTTGCCGACCGCACCGCACTTATTGACCAGACCCGCCGTGGCGACTTCAAACATTTTAGAGATAAAATGACCGTCATTAAAAAGAAGGTGGTGGAAGAAGATGGTCAGGAAAAACTGGTAAGCAACAAAAAACGGGGTATTGACAGCAGTGATAAAGCCTACGAAATTTATCTCGGCCTATACCAGGGATTGACCAATTCCGACCCCGGCATTGTTGACGCATACAAAGATTTTTCCGCCGATTTTTTCGACCTCATTATAGTGGACGAATGCCACCGTGGCAGTGCAAAAGAAGATAGCGCCTGGCGCGAAATATTGACGTATTTCAAAAATGCCGCCCACATAGGCCTTACTGCTACCCCGCGCGAAACAAAAGAAATCAGCAATACCGAATATTTTGGCGAACCGATTTTCACATACTCGCTGAGACAAGGTATTAACGACGGTTTCTTAGCGCCATACCGTGTTATCCGTATTGGACTGAATGTTGATTTAGATGGATGGCGGCCTCCTAAAGGCAAGCTGGACAAAGAAGGAAAATTGGTGGAAGACCGCATTTACAATAGCCGGGACTTTGATAAGAATATTATTATCGAAGAGCGCACAGATACTGTTGCCCGCAAGGTAACAGAGTTCTTAAAAGGCTACGACCGCTTTGCAAAGACCATTGTTTTCTGTGTGGATATAGATCATGCCGAACGCATGTGTACTGCCCTTAGAAAACACAATCCCGACCTTGTTGCCCAGAACTATAAATACGTGATGCAGATCACAGGTGATAACATGGAGGGCAAACTGGAATTAAGCAATTTCACCGATCCCGAGATGTCTTACCCCGTTATAGCTACGACTTCAGAACTGATGACAACAGGTGTGGATGCGCAGACCTGCAAAGTGATTGTGCTCGATACCATCATCAACTCCATGACGAAGTTCAAGCAGATCATAGGCAGGGGTACACGTATCAATGAAGATTTTGGCAAACTATTTTTTACAATCCTCGATTTCAGGAAGGCGACAGATAACTTTGCAGACAAAGAATTTGACGGAGACCCTATCCGCATTAAGGAAGTTAAAGAAGACGAAGACCTCTCTATGGTAGTAGTGGAAGAGGAAGAAGATAATATCACCGTTCTGGACGAAGCCTCAGGGGAAGAAATTAAGTTTAATAAGGTGGACATACGTTATCCCGATGGCCGCAAACCCGGTGGCACATGGGCGTCCGAACCAGACCATACAAGAAAAAAAGTAGTGGTGAACGGAGTGGATGTATCCGTATTGATGACCCGTGAGCTGCACTTCGATAAAGACGGCAAGCCCATTACCGTAAATCTCAAAGACTATACACGGGAAACCATAAAGGAGCAATACGCCTCACTCAATGATTTTCTTTCCAAGTGGAACACAGAAGACAAAAAATATGCGATCATAAAAGAACTGGAAGAACACGGATTATATGTGGACGCATTGCTTGATTCAGTGAATAAAGAACTCGATCTCTTCGATATCATCTGCCATGTAGCCTACGACCAGCCGCCATTAACAAGGAAAGAACGTGCAAACAATGTAAAGAAGCGCAACTACTTCACAAAATACGGCGAACAGGCAAGAAACGTACTCGAAGCCTTACTCGATAAATACGCCGACGAAGGCATCACCAATATAGAAAGCATGGAAGTGCTCCGCATAAATCCATTTGATACCTTCGGCTCTACCGTAGAAATTGTAAACGGTATCTTCGGCGGCAAAAACAACTACCTTTCAGCCCTGAAAGAATTAGAACAGGAATTATACAAATCAGCATAATGACAATAAAGTTAACAGTATTAATTGCATAACATGGTAGGTACGTAACACACTCCCCGCCTTTTTTCAAGGAGGGGATGTTGGATGAGGCGAATGCCGAATACAACCGGGGTGGTTTGTTTCGCGCTGGATGGAAAAATAAAAATGACAAATAAAAATCAATGAAATCGAAAAATAAAACTTATAAATGGCAAGGTATAAACTAGCGACTTTTGTGAAAAGTAAAATAGAACTACTGTCACGGTGAGCCGCGCCGAACCGCGACACGCTGAAGTTTGAACTGAAGTTAAATAAAGTTCCAAACTCAGTAATTTATCTCTTTTGAAGTATAATCAACCGTTCAGACAATAAAACATCAATGGCAAACATCTCTGGCGTAATAAAAAGCATCCGTGACATCATGTGGCAGGACACCGGCCTCAATGGCGATGCACAGCGCATCGAACAATTGGGCTGGCTGCTCTTCCTCAAAATATTTTCAGACAAGGACAAAGAACTCGAACTCCTCGATGAAACTTACAAATCCCCCATCCCCGACAAATTTCATTGGGTAAAAGAAAAAGGCAACTGGGCGGGCGACGATGAAGGCATGACAGGCGATGAACTGGTAGAGTTTGTGGATCGCCAGTTATTCCCTGCATTACGCAACCTCGATGTCAGCACCGGCAACCGCCGCGCCCTCATAGTACGCGAAGTATTTGACGGGAATAACAACTACATGAAGAGCGGCATCAACATCCGCAAGGTGTTGAACAAACTCAATGAAATAGACTTCAACATAGCCAAAGACCGCCATGCCTTTGGTGAACTCTACGAAAGCATTTTAAAAGAACTGCAGAGCGCGGGCAAGAGCGGTGAATTCTACACCCCGCGCGCCATCACCCAATTCATCACAGATATTATAGATCCTCAACTGGGCGAAAAAATTCTCGACCCTGCCTGTGGTACCGGCGGCTACCTCACCTGCGCCATAGAACATCTGAAAAAGCAGGCGAACAGTGTGGAAGATCGGAAAAGCATAGAAGAAAACATTGCAGGCTGGGAATACAAGCCATTACCTTATTTGTTGGCAACAACCAATTTGATCCTGCACGATATTGAAGTCCCCAACATCCGCTTTGGAGATGCGCTCGACCAGCCGCTCTCCAACTTTACCGAAAAAGATCGCGTAAATGTCATTCTCGCAAACCCGCCATTCGGGGGCATAGTAGCAAACAACAACGAAACAAATTTCCCGCTCACCTACCGCACCAAAGAAAGCGCCGACCTGTTTTTAATACTCATGATTCACATCCTCAAACAAGGAGGACGGGCAGGCATAGTACTGCCCGATGGCAGCCTCACAGGCGATGGAATAAAACAAAGAGTAAGAGAAAAGTTGCTGAAAGACTGCAACCTGCATACAATAATCCGCCTGCCAAATTCAGTATTCCAGCCATATGCAACAGTTGCTACAAATCTATTGTTCTTCAACAAAGTTCAGGGTTCATCAAATCAGGCAGATCAGAGTCATCCTGAGCAAGGTCGAAGGGCAGACAACCACGCCACCAAAGAAGTTTGGTATTACGAACACCGGATGCCAGAAGGGTACAAAGCCTACAACAAAACCCGCCCTATACAAGCCAAAGAATTTGACCCGATAAAGGCATGGTGGAATAACCGGCAGGAAAGCGATATTTGCTGGAAAGTAAGTATTGATAAAATTATAGACCGGGGCTACGACCTGGATATTAAAAATCCGACCAAAGCAGAGGAAGCGCATGAATACAGCAGTGCAGAACTGATGGCGCAATTGCACAAATCATTTGAGAAAAGTAATTTGTTGTTGAATAGCTTAATGGAAGCAGTAAAATAAAAAAGTGGCCTAAAATACGGTCCGCGGACAAAGTAATGTCATTTGGTATAAAACCCGAATGGGTTTAATTTGATTAGCCAGGGGTGGTAACCCCTGGAAAAATGATGGTGAATGCCAACCCCGAATGGGGTTGAACTAAAATGAGGCGCAAGGTTTTTGAGGTTTAAACTCCAATGTCATTAACTACTTAATCCCTCTGAAAGGGAGAAATATAAAGCCCGGGGTGCCCTCCTGCACTCGAAAAAATGAAATTCTCTCACCACTGGTGAGAGAATTGAGAGAGTGATTTTTTAAATATTTAATACTCTCAACAGTGTTGAGAGTATTAAATCGAATACAATTTTTGAGTTATTAAGAAAACTCTCAGCAGCGCTGAGAGAATTGTAGTGATTAATGATAACAAACATTATAGACCAAAAATGAGTTGGAAAAAAGCAAAGCTGGGAGATATTTTAAAAAGAAGAAGGGAAACAATTAAAATTTTTCCTGATCAGGAATATAAACTTGTCACGATTCGGTTATATCATAAAGGGGTAGTTTTAAGAAATATTTCTAAAGGGGCTGACATTAAATCTACTATGTCAGAAGTCAAGGCAGGAGATTTTATTTTATCAGGTATTGATGCAAGAAACGGAGCATTTGGAATTGTACCTGAAGACTTAGAAGGTGCGATTGTGACAAATGACTTTTGGTGCCTTGATCCGGATGAAAAATTAATTGATAAGGAATTTCTTCTTTTTCTCACCAGTACCGATTTCTTTGATAATATCTGTAGGCAAAGTAGTGATGGTACAACACAAAGGATAAGGTTACAAAAGGATAAGTTCTATAATTATGAAATAACCTTACCTCCATTAAAAGAACAAAAAGTCATTCTAAAAAAACTCAAAGAGACTAAATTTAATACGGAGATAATCACAACAGAACTCACCCACCAACTTTCATTAGTAAAAAAACTCCGCCAGCAATTATTGCAAGATGCAGTACAAGGGAAATTAGTAGCCCAAAATAAAAATGATGAGCCGGCAAGTGAATTACTCAAAAAAATAAAAGCAGAAAAATCAAAACTCAAAAAAGATAAAGAACTGCCACCAATTAAACCAGAAGAAATCCCTTTTGAAATACCTGAAAATTGGGTATGGTGTAGGTTGGGAGGAATTTGTAGTAAAATAGGTTCAGGCAGTACTCCAAGTGGAAGTAACTATACAAAAGAGGGTATTCCATTTTTTCGTTCGCAAAATATCTATAATCAGGGCTTAGTTTATGATGATATTAATTTCATTTCAAATGAAGTTCATATGCAAATGAATGGGACAATTGTATATCCCAATGATATTTTGTTAAACATTACAGGTGGGTCAATGGGGCGATGTGCACTCGTTCCAAATGAATTTAATGAAGGAAATGTAAGTCAACATGTCTGTATTATTCGTCCGCTTGGCGTCAGTAATATCTTTTATCATAAAGTTGTATTGTCACCATTCTTTCAGAATTTCATTTTTTCATCAACAACAGGTGCGGGTCGCGAAGGCTTGCCAAAATATAATCTCGAACAATTTTTAATTCCTCTCCCCCCACTTTCAGAACAACACCGCATAGTCCAAAAATTAGAACAACTCATGCAAACCTGCGATGAGCTGGAAGCAAGCATAAAACAAAGCAAAGAGCAAAATGAAAAACTCCTGCAGCAAGTCCTCCGGGAGGCCCTAAGCCCTGCATCACCAACTGGTCTAAGCGTCTCGCTTAGTCCATAAATGTGGAAGCGTCCCACTTCCGAAACAAAGTGTCACTCGTCCGCGAATGCTTCGCGGATGCACCGGCACGGCGTTTGTAACGCCTGGCAAACAAATGGTGTGGCACGCTTCAAAAACGTGCCATACCTGTGCAAAATATATGGTACGAATTGGTAGCGCACCTAACAGCGCGCAGACTGTAAAATATCATTTTTAGCTACAAACCGATAGCACCTAACGGAGCATTATATCTCCCCCTCCTTTTTTCAAGGTGCCCTGCAAGGGCACGAGCGGAGCTCTGGGCCGGGGGGGGTGGTTCAAATCCAATAACACAAAGGGTGAAGCCCTTAAATATGTTAGTCTCGTACCGGTCAGATACAATTACAAAAATTCTTTAATCCCAAAAATTCCAACCCAAAAAACACCCCATTTTCGGACTTGCACCCAGACCAAGCACTTTATAACATATACCACATTATCCTTCAAACAATTATCACCAAAAAAAGATCTATGATATACACATAGCTGTATATCATAGCGCTAAAAGCGTATTATCATAAAACTTCAATTTGCCAAATCCAAAATCTTATCTGAACTTTGTTCC
>CAISOH010000066.1 GCA_903887005.1 uncultured Bacteroidota bacterium
AATGAAAAAATAATGAAAAATCTGAAACAAAAATCAATTTGAAATGAAAATTTTAGAAATGTAAAGGACCCAAACATAAAATAAAATCACTCATATAATTTGTTTAGGAAAAATATGTAGTTTTTAGAGATGCCCTTAATTGAATCATCTTGTGCTCCCGGATATTTTAAGTTGTATTTGGACCCAGCTAGCGGCATGGTTGGAAAAACAGGGTCACCAGAAGATAACAGACTACGAGTTTTATGTGAGGTACTCACAGACATAGCAAATTTCATAAACTCCCCGTGTACAACTACCTGCCAAAAGGTAAATGTATGGGTTAAGCAATCGGTAACCAGCCCTTCATTTTTAGGTCTATCCTCCAGTGTATGTATGATGCCTGCTTCATCATCAAAATCCGGAATAGTTGACAACGCTGCATGGATCACCATTAACTCTGGTCATGATGCATTTGAAAATGTGGCCAGTCCCATATATGCCGCCGGAGCTTCCGGTACTGGAAAAGGGTCGACCTTTTTTCATATTATCGTTCAAATCAACGCTAGCGGCTCGGTTTTATGGAATACAAATCTTAGTGCATTACCCGCCACTGGTGAATATGACCTTTATACTGTGCTATTACACGAGCTATTGCACTCTCTTGGTTTTGCCAGCTTAATAGCACTCGATGGCAGGTCTATTTTTGACTATTCAAATCCATATATCCTTGCAGGAAACAACAACTATCAATACTATTCCCGGTATGACACTTATCTTCAAACACAAGCAGAAACATCTCTTATCCAAACAAGTGGTTCATGTAGCCCAATGTACCAAACAACATTCAACTCTCTGTTGGCGCCAAGCCTTACCTTAGCACCAACAACATCCTCTCCTTGTATAGGCCCACTTTTATCGACGAGTATAACAACAGAGCTTCAGTATGTCGGCTCAACAAAGCAATACGTATATACACCTGGTTGCTACTCTACAGCAAGTAGTCTGAGCCATTTTGATGACAAATATCCAGACTACTTGCCGTTAACCTACACAGTAAC
Source organism: uncultured Bacteroidota bacterium (assembly GCA_903887005.1). GTDB lineage: Bacteria > Bacteroidota > Bacteroidia > Chitinophagales > Chitinophagaceae > Nemorincola. Next base: position 1,038 of record CAISOH010000066.1, read on the forward strand.
GCCCACAGAGAATCAGTATTTTTTAATGGGCAAGGCGTCAATGCCGGGCCCTACCAGTACAAATCCCGGTGCAATAAAACGGTATCCAAAACCTGAAGAGCGTCAGGTTTTATGCGACCTTGGGTATTGTGTTGACACCACGTTTGGAAATTCTTCAGGATCCCATTTGAACTTTATTAACTATGGCGGGAGTGTGTACCCGGGGTTGGGAGTTGCGGGAATAAATGACGGAATAAAAAATGGAACTTTCACTTATTATTCAACTGGAACTCCGATCACGATAAAGGCAGATTCAATCCTAAAAAACGATTATGGCGCAACGACAGGCAGTATGTCGTGTTTAGATGTAGTGATTGGATCGGGTACAGTTTCTGCCGTTTCTGTACCATCGGGCGGAACCGTTACTTATACCCCATCTTCAACCGACCAGGGGGTTGTTCTTTTGAGATACCTACCTGCTAACTCAACAGGCAAAACAGGCAATATAACCTACATTTATTTGTACATTAATACCACGGGTTGTGCATCTACACCTTGTAATCTGGTATCAAATGGAGACTTTGAAAACACAACCGCAGGATTGTCCGGAAAGGCGTGGTCTGGCAACGTAAACTGCTGGAATCCTTTGTCGAATACCGGAAGGCTTACTATGTATTCGAGAGGGGCAACCAGCATATATAAGATTCCCGGGGGGGGTATATATACCTGACGTATTTCCAGACCCTTTACTGTTCCCGGCAGGTTCAACACACAATGATCATTTTGCCGGAATATGGTTTATGGCCCCCACTCATGGCGTTTCATTGTACAATGTAGATGCCATTACCCAAACAATCCCAACTCCGTTAATTCCTGGAAATGATTACACTATTGATTTCTGGACCTTTGTTTCCAACAAAGTTTCCCCCACACAAGTGACGTTCGCAGCAAGTAATGGACCTCCAATAATACCGGCACTGATACCGTCTATGCCTTCAAGTATGACACCCCTCATTTCTATTGATCTGATCCCGGATTATTCATGGCATCATATCTCTGCAACATTTACATATACCGCTACTGCTACGGCAGATCAATTGATAGTTTTGGAGTCTCCATGGGCTCTTGGCCCTTTCCCTAAGGACAACTATGGAATAACTATCGGACTTGACGACATTGTTTTAAGACCCGCTGTGTCTTCATGTTTGTCAATTCCTGACACCATTTGTAAACAAAAAATCGTGGATCTGAATCTATATACCTGTGGTATAAAAGGGACATGGGCCTGGCAGAAGAACTCAACAAGCACCAGTGGGATTACAATATCTTATGATCATTTGTTTGACCCGACAAAAGCAGTGATATTGAAAAGCTCTTCTGATTCGGGAAAAACGACTATACGGTTTGACTATATTGACCGCATGGGTTGTGCAATTACGGAATGGGCGCGACCTTATATTGATAGCTGCATACTTCTATATTCAGATATTAACCCATCCATCGGCGCTGATCTATTTAGTATATACCCAAATCCGGCAAACGGTTTCATAAATGTCAGAAGCGGAATTCCGGGCAAGATGATCATATACTCAATGGATGGACGAGAAATTATCCGCTATGAAATAGAGGTCCATATGGTAACAAAGGCATTGCCTCCCACAATGCATAAAGGAATCTATTGGGTCCGGTTTCTCGGCAATGATGGAACAACAACAATAACTAGATTAGAAAATCTCCCTTCTGACTAATACACTTTCTATAAATCAGAGAAACAGTGCTATACTATTTAAAAAGAGCAGTGAAACAAAGCGCCTAATGCATCGTCGCACCCGCTCTTTTATTTGTCAGGATGACTGGATTTGAACCAGCAAACCCCATATGTACTTCATGTTCAGTAAACAATAATAAAATTAGTCGTTCAGCCTAATCTCTGATTTGCGTATAACAACAACCTCCTTTTTCCAGATGCACTTATTTTGTAAAACTGTAAACAGGATAAATCATGGTTTCGTGGGTTAAGATATTGTACCCACACCTAATTCTATAGCTAGCTGCCTGGTAATAAACATTTATTTACATAACCCCAACAAATATATTTAAATTTGACCAACTATTTAAGATATATTAACTGTCTATTAAACTACCCCCTATTTTTTTAATCCAAAGAATAAGAGTGGGATTTTTTTCAAACAACGATAAAAAATTATTAGCATGAAAAAAGCAATACTTTTTTCAGTGCAAATTCTGGCGCTGATACTCTTCACAAATCTTTATCCTGCAGCACTTACCGCCCAATGGGCGCCCGCAGTAAATCTTTCCCCTCATGCCATGTCAGCAGCGTTGAATGAAGATATGAGCCAGTGTATGGCGGTGAGCAGGGATACCGTACATGTTATCTGGAGCGACAGGCGAACACTTGGTTCGGCTATCTTTTACAAACGTTCGGTTGATGGCGGAACAACATGGACTACCGAAACCAATATAACGGATACGATGGGCACCGCTACTTTGCCTTCCATTGCCATATCACAAGGTGCTGTACATGTGGTATGGATTGATAGTTCACTCGGACATCCTGCTTCTTTTTACAAACGTTCTTTGGATGGCGGAACCACCTGGGGGTCGAATGTTTGTTTAGATACCTTCACCAAATTCTGGCCCGGGGTCACGGCTTCAGGGTCTTTGGTGGCGGTATCAATCAATAAAGAAATAACACCCGGCAATACGGAAGTATTTTTCAACCGCTCCATAGATAACGGTACCACATGGGGAACAGAGCAGCAGCTTTCTCATGCTCCCGGCCGCTCTGAAGACCCTGCAATAATGGCCTCAGGAAACAATATACACCTTGCCTGGAATGATAAACGTACCGGGCAGATGCATATATTTTACATTCACTCTTCAGATTACGGAGTAACATGGGGGCCGGAAACCGATATACTCGGCGATGAATCCTATACGGCAATGGTTTGCCTCAATGGTTCGCATGTGGATGTTGCCTGTGGAAACAGCATTTCCGGGAATTTTGATGTCTATCTGCCTCAATCTGCCGATACCGGCGCCACATGGGCAACTACTCCCGCACATCTGACATCCACCCCGGCTGCAGAAGCTTACCCTTACCTGGTGCGCAATGGCATGAACCTCGACATGGTTTACTACAAGATCAGTCTGGGCAGGGCTGCCATGTATATGAATTCCACAGATGGCGGTATTACCTGGTCAACCCCTGTTTCATTGGCAAGCGGTGGCCAGCAGCCCTCCATTTCTTATGGCAGCGGTTGCGTTTCCCTTCATGTACTGTATTCAGACAGTGCAACAAAGCAGATATTCTACAGGCGTAATATATGCCCGCCTACCGGAATTGAAGAAGCCATACAACCCATTCCTTCAGGCCTTACCCTTGCTGCAAAACCAAATCTGTTCAACCAGGCCACAACTATAGAATATACAGTTCCGGAAGACGGCAGGATCTCTTTAAAAATTTATGATCTCGCAGGGCGTGAAACAGCAACCCTGGCAGACGGAGAACGTAAAACAGGGGAATTGAATACTGTAGTGTTTGATGCATCGAAACTTGCGCCAGGTATGTATCTCTGCCGCCTCAATACCGGCAGAGCATCACTTATTACTAAACTAATTTTGATAAAATGAGCAGGTGTTGATTTCAATTCCCCCAATAACAGCTTTTCCGTTTGCAGCCTGAATGAAATTCAGGCTGCAAACGGAAAGTGAAAATGACAAAATAAAGTTTATTTTTTCTTTGGAGGAGTCGTTGTAGTAGTGGTTGTGGTAGTAACCTTGGTAGTAGTAGTTGTTGTCTTGGTAGTACCACCTTTTCCCGGCTTACTCTTTTCTGTTTTAGGTACAAAATCAGTATAAGGTTGGGTGGAATCTGTCGTTGGTGGATCTGCTTTGATACTTAAATCGGTATATCCCTTTTTCAAGGTAACGCCCGTTATCGTTAATGTCTTGTCGGTAGGATATACCATCTTTACCACATACACGCCGGGCAATACTGAATTTGTTTCATAATGCCCTGTTGAATCAGTATAACCGGAAGCTAAAATGGAAGAGTCCTTTTGGTATATAAATGCCTTTACACCAATGATCGGGTGTTTGTGTGTATCATGGAAATAGCCTTTTATAGCACATCTTCCGGATGCCACTAATTTCCTTTGAGCAGCCGCAGGGCTATTATCAGTTTTTGCCTTTTTTTGTGCAAACGAAGCGCCGGAAATAAACAGGCAAATAGTAAGAGCAATGATTTGTTTCATAATTCCGTAAGTTATTTAACGTTTAAATGTAAGCAATATTCTAAAATTTTAATAAAATACACTTTTTTTGCTTTATCCAATGACATTAATCCCCTAAATTTGACCTTAATTATGAGCGAAGTTATAACACCAATAGCGGAAAATATAAAACCTGCGCTTACAGCAAAGGATTTTGTTACAGACCAGGAAGTGCGCTGGTGCCCCGGTTGCGGGGATTATTCCATTTTAAAGCAGGTACAGACTATTCTGCCGCAAACAGGCATACCTAGAGAAAATATAGTTATTATCTCCGGCATTGGTTGTAGCTCGCGTTTTCCATACTATATGAATACGTATGGTATGCATTCCATTCATGGCCGTGCAACAGCTGTAGCTTCGGGTTTGAAGGCGTCCCGCCCTGAACTGAGTATATGGATAGTAACAGGAGATGGCGACGGACTGAGTATAGGCGGTAATCATACCATTCACCTGCTCCGGCGCAACTTTAATGTTAATATACTGTTGTTCAACAACCAGATATATGGGCTGACAAAGGGACAATATTCACCTACTTCGGAGGTGCATAAGGTAACCAAGTCAACACCAACAGGGAGCATTGATCATCCGTTCAATCCTATGGCGCTGGCTTTAGGCGCTGACGCTACATTCATCGCCCGTAGTATGGACCGCGACCCCAAACACCTTCAGCAGATGCTCCTTCGTGCTAATGGCCATCATGGAGCCTCATTCCTGGAGATATACCAGAATTGCAACATTTTCAATGACGGGGCATTTGAAATATTTACGGAGAAGAGTTCAAAAGCAGCAGAGATCCTGATTTTAGAGCAAGGTAAACCACTGGTTTATGGCGCAAACAAAGACAAAGGTATCCGGCTGGATGGTTATAAGCCGCAGCTTGTGGACCTGGGAGCCGGCTTTAGCGAGGGTGATCTGTGGATACACGATGAAACTGATTTCTATAAAGCCCAGATGCTGACACGTTTCTTTGATGATCCGTCTCAGCCCGGACATACACCCAGGCCATTTGGCGTATTTTATGCTAATGAGCGCCCGACTTATGAAGATGAAATGGAATTGCAGATAAAGGAGGTATTAGCTACAAAAGGAAAAGGCAATTTAGATAAGTTATTGTCAGGGAAAGAGACGTGGACAATAGAATAATTTTAAATGGCTTAATTGCGTAATGGCTCAATTTAATGTGGAAATGTGAATTAATGTGAAAATTATATAATGAACTATTGATCTCAATTAATTGGGCAAACCAGGATTGAGTTAATCAGAGCTTAATTGCAAAATGATCAATTACTCAATTATTGTTCACAACAAACCAAATATTTTCCCGAATGCGGGAATAAGCTACGATGAAGGCTGGACAAGATTTGACAACCCCGACTTTTCGCGGGTTGTCAAATCTACCCGAATAAAAATGACAACATGTTGTTACCTTTTTTAGTGCCTAACCTTTTACTTTTATAATTTTTAATTTCCCCCTAGTGTCCCTAAAAAAACTTGCAGGGCAAACAGTATGGTATGGTGTCAGCAATATTGCTGCGCGCCTGCTTACGTATTTACTGACTCCCTACTTTACCTATATACTTACAGGCTACAACGGGCAGGTTGTTTATGGTAAATACAGGTATATATATGCCTTATTCCCTATAATGAATGTCCTTTATACCTATGGAATGGAAACTGCTTTTTTCCGTTTCAGTTCCAGTGAAGACAGGAAAAAATTATACAATACACAGATTACAGCAATGTTGGTAAGCACTTTCGTCTTTACCATTTTGCTATACCTGTTCCGCACGCCCCTGGCTTCATTTGCAGAGATACCAGAACATGTGGACTATATAGGCTGGTGTGCGGTAATTATAGCGCTCGATGCCTTATCTGCACTGCCTTATGCACGCCTCCGCAAAGAAAACCGTCCCCGGAAATACGCATTTACAAAAGTGATCGGTATCGTTGTATTTGTAATCAATATTGTTTTTCTTTTCAGCTTTGGCGGCAAAGTTGCCGCGAATAACCCCGGAGGAACCTTTGCAAAATGGTATCAGCACAATAACGGTGTTGGGTTTATACTGTTTGCCAATATGCTGCAGGCGGCTGTTACATTGTTGCTTTTGTTCAGTGAATTAAAAGATTACCGGCCTGTTTTTGATCTGGTCATTTTTAAGAAAGTATTCAGATATGGTTACCCGATTCTTATTGCAGGCTTTGCGGGAGTAATTAATGATTCTCTGAATCGTGTGATGTTTCAGAAATTATACCCTGCAACAAAAACAGAATCATTACGCCAATTGGGTTTTTATAGTGCGGCCCTCAGTCTTGCAGTGCTCATCAACCTGGTAATACAGGCTTTCAAACTTGCCGCTGAACCTTTCTTTTTTTCGATATCTGAACATGAGAATGCGAAAAAAACATATGCCCGTGTTATGAAATGGTTCATTATTATACTTGCGCTTATGTTTCTTAATGTAATGCTCTATCTCGATATCTGGAAACACTTTATAGGTAAAGAATATCAGCAGGCAATAGGTATTGTTCCTTTATTGCTTCTTTCCTATATTTTTCTTGGTGTATATTATAACCTCACTGTTTGGTATAAACTTATTGACAAAACGCACTATGGTACTTATATAATGGTAATCGGCGCACTAGTTACTATTATTTTTAATTGGCTGCTGATACCTGTATGGGGTTATTATGCCTGCGCCTGGGGTACTGTGCTGTGTTATGGAATAATGATGTGCCTGTCTTACTATTGGGGGCAGAAATATTATCCAATCCCTTATGATGTGCCCAGGCTTCTGAAATATTTTGGTTTAATGTTGTTGCTTTTCTTTGTTAATTATGGCATAGATAAAATAGTATCCGGTACGCTACCTCATATCCTGATAGGTACTGTTTTATTTGTCATTTACCTTTCTTATATCTATAAAACAGAAAAGGAAGAATTGAAAGGATTTCCAGTGGTGGGGAAGTGGGTGAGATAGTGGCCTTATAACGATTGACTTTTTATCTTCAGCCATCATTTTCTATATTTTCCTTTTGGATTACGGCTGGTGTGAAAGATTGAAGATATATAAATTATTTTCTTATTTTCTTTTAGTACAAATACAATTGTAAAAGGAAAGTGGACAAGAGATGATTCGCGGAAATTGCCCTTAGAAAAGTGATAAGCAAGAGGGTTGGAAATAATTTTCTGCAACTGTTTTTCAGTTTCCAGTTGAAATCTTTCGCCTAAACCTTTCTGTTGTTCTTCATACCATTTGTAAGCAGCTATAAATTCATCTTCTGCATGAGCGTTGAAAACGAGTGAATAGCTCATTTGGCAGCATTTGGTTTTATAGATTGCCTTGCCCTTTCTTTTACTTCTTCCCATGTGCGCCCCTTGTCGCTGCCGTCTTCCATGGATTTTAATCTGAGTTCCATTTCAACAACAAATTCATCGTCATCCCATTTATTGTAAGGTACGTCAGGTTCCATATCCCTTTCAATGTAGTTTAACAAGATGGCAATGTCTCTGTTATTGGCAATGTCAATATACTGATGTAGCTTTTGTCGTTTTGCAATAGAGGTCATTTTTGCGCTTTTTTACAAAGTTACATCATTAGAATTATTTGCTGAACAGGTTAACTATACTTGCAGCCGCATAAAATTGTGCATTGTTTAATATGCAAGACTTTGCGGCCTTGATTTTATAATTTACTTATTATCAATTCATTAGTCTTGGCGGCTTTGCGCCTTTGCGAGAAACCTATTTTGCACATTTATAT
>CAISOH010000067.1 GCA_903887005.1 uncultured Bacteroidota bacterium
ATATAAATGTGCAAAATAGGTTTCTCGCAAAGGCGCAAAGCCGCCAAGACTAATGAATTGATAATAAGTAAATTATAAAATCAAGGCCGCAAAGTCTTGCATATTAAACAATGCACAATTTTATGCGGCTGCAAGTATAGTATCGCTTACCTATGCATTTTAAATTTTTTATTCTTCCGGTAATAGGATTGCCTTTGTTAGCATAAATATAAATTTACCGGGGTCTGTTCATTTTTTAATAATTTGGTGTGATATTTGAAATACATTTTCCATTCATTCTGTTATGAAGCGATCTAACCAGGTAATGCTTTCCGCGATATTCCTTGCTGCAGTCTCCGCTGCAACAGCAAGGGCGCAGGATATACCTGCAAAAGATACTACAAAAGTTAATGACAGTACCGCCAGTACCAATGACAGTACAATGGTTAACTATAATGATAGTTCTGCAAGCTATGATCCTAACAATGTTTATACCGAGCCGGCGCCGCCTCATTATGGCTTCTTTAGTTTTCATTGGGTTTTTCACTGGCGTAATTACCGTCATTACCACCATCATCACCCGGCAAACGAACATTATGCACCCCGTTCTGGCCCTCGTGTTGCTACACAAACAAATGGGTTGCGCACAACAGCGCCAACTAATTCAGGCCAAAGCCCGGTTGCAGTAAACAGGCCCCGGACACAAGGCTTCGGAAATACTATGCACAAATCACATGGTTCGGCACATTCATGAAACGGATACCCATCACTCCCCGTCCCGACTGGGAACAAAAGATACTGGAACAAGGTTTTTTATTCTATAAAGAGGATTGCTATTACAATGAATCTGCTGTATATGAATTTACCTATGCAGAAATTGAACTGATTGAAAAAGCTACCGCAGAAATATTCGACATGTGCCTGAAAGTAGCAGAGCACGTAATAGAACATAAATTGTGGGACGAGTTTTTAATTCCCGATGAGTATGCAGCACTGATAGAATGGTCGTGGAAAAATGACCAGCCTTCGTTCTATGGCCGTTTCGACCTTGCTTTCAATAACGGACAGATAAAGCTGCTGGAGTTTAATGCGGATACGCCTACCCTGCTGCTGGAATCGAGCGTGATACAATGGTACTGGCTGCAGGATTATAACAAGGAACTGGACCAGTATAACAATATTCACGAAGCGCTGGTGGCACATATCAGCGGGTGCAAGCCATACCTGCTACCGGGAAAATTGTTCTTTACTTCCCCGGATAATATGGAGGACTTCATGACCGTAAAATATATGCAGGATGTGGCAGCGCAGGCTGGCCTGGAAACGGAGTTCCTATACATAGACGATGTGGGCATTAATGATGAAGGCCGCTTTACGGATGATAAAGGAAACCCGATAAAAAATATCTTCAAAATCTATCCCTATGAATGGCTGTTTGACGAGCCGTTCGGGCAATACCTCATAAGTAACCGCGATGAATGTTACTGGATTGAACCGCCGTATAAAGCTATCCTCTCCAATAAGATGATGCTGAAATACATTTATGAATTATTCCCTGATTCGCCCTACATACTGCCATGTATGGCGCTAAAGACCGGCGAGACCGGCACACTGCCTGCCAGCTATGCCAAAAAGCCAATTTTCTCGCGTGAAGGGGAAAATGTGAGCCTGGTTCTCCAGGGCCAAACGCTGGAAGAAACCGGTGGTGAATACGGAGATGAAGGCTATGTGTACCAGCAATATTTTGAATTGCCGGAATTTGACGGCAGGCACCCCATAATAGGTAGCTGGATAATAGGCGGAGAGCCCGCAGGTATGGGCATCAGGGAATCATCCGGCAGGATTACCAATGTTACAAGTAGCTTTTGCTCGCATTATATTGCGAAGGAAGTCAAAAGTGAAAAGTGAAAACCAAAAAGTTGAGCGTGATAAAATCACTATGCATCAACCTCTAACAGGAATTCGTTTTAATGTCTCCAATAAAAAAGACCAGAATTTCTGAACAGATGATATCTGCACACACTCATCAGGAGAATGAGGCCCATTGATATTCGGGCCGAAAGAAATCATTTGCATATCAGGATAATTAGTACCAAGGATACCACATTCCAGTCCGGCATGAACAGCATTTACGTTTGCAGGCCCGTGAAACATTTCCTTATAAAGGTTAGCCATAAGTTGTACGATAGGCGCATCGGGCCTGGGTTGCCAGCCGGGATAGCTGCCACTGAAATTCATGCCCGCGCCCATCAATTCAAAAGCGCTGGCTATGGCTGATGAGAGGTCCTGCTTTTCTGTTTCCACAGAGCTGCGCGTAAGGCATTGCAAACTATAAGCGCCATCAGCTACCAGCACACGGGAAAGGTTATTAGAGCTTTGTACCAGTCCGTTAATTTCAGGACTCATCCTGTAAATGCCATTAGGACAGGCATAAACCGCCCGTAATAATTTTTGCTGAAATTCAGCATCCATTACCTGAGCAGGCATCTCTGCCACATCAATCGTTATGGTAAGTTTAGGGTCTGTTACTTTATATTCTACTTTTAAAATATTGGCCAGCGAAATCAAAGATTCCTGAATTTTTGCCGCATTTTTTTCATCTGCTGCTATAACGGCAACCGACTCGCGGGGTATAGCGTTTCGAAGACTCCCACCATTGATACTTGCTATGCTGATACCATATTCCTTAGTAAGATGCAGCAGGATGCGGTTCATCAGTTTATTGGCATTGCCCCTGCCCAAATGAATGTCGCCCCCGGAATGTCCACCTGTAAGTCCCTTTACGGTAATAGTGAAAGCAGCATTGTTGCCCGGCTTTACCTGGCTGTAGTTAGCTGTTGCAGTAATATCAATGCCCCCGGCACAACCTATTGTTAGCTCATTGTCTGCTTCCGTATCGAGGTTCAGCAATATTTTGCCGTTCAGCAAGCCGCCTTTTAATGAGAACGCCCCGGTCATTCCTGTTTCTTCGTCTATAGTAAACAGCGCTTCAATAGCGGGATGCGGAATATCATTGGCAGATAGTAACGTCATAATACTTGCGACGCCAATTCCATTGTCTGCACCAAGCGTTGTGCCTTTGGCCCTTACCCAGTCGCCATCAACGTACATTTCTATACCCTGTTTATCAAAGTCGAATGCAGTATCGCTGTTCTTTTGGTGCACCATATCCAGGTGGCTCTGTAACACTATGACCTGGCGGTTTTCCATGCCATTTGTGGCCGGCTTTTTAATGATTACATTCCCGGCACTGTCTATGGAAGTCTCCAGCTTCAGCCCTTCACCAAATGCTTTTATAAAGGCAATTACTCTTTCTTCTTTTTTTGATGGCCGCGGCACGGCGTTCAGATCCGCAAAATGGTTCCACAAAACCTTAGGTTCTAAACTTCTTATTTGTTCATTCATGTTTAATGAGTTTCGGGCTTCTAAAGTAATAATTATTGCGTTGATAAGTTCAAAATTCAAAAGTAGGGGGGCAGAATGGTGATAGTAAGGTATTACCGATGAACAGTTCGCCTCACGCTGAAAACGTCGGTTGATAAAAAAATATTTATGTTTATTCCCCTAACATTAACACCTGATACCTCGTCCTGTATGTAGGGGGATAAAAAAGAAACCTCTGAAAACATTCATTTATCATAAACAATTATTCAATTAACCTCAAAAAAACAAAAAATCATGCAAAAAAATCTTATGCTTACCCTATTGGCATTAGTAGTATCTTTTGCCTCATTCGCCCTCACTCCCATAAAGGCAGTGTCAACGACCCTCTGTGCCGGCTCGGCAATGTACATTGACGACTCCCTTTCACCGGGAGGCACATGGACCAGCAGCAATACCGCTGTGGCAACGGTAACAGGTTATCCTCCCTATGCGGCAAACCTTACAGGTGTTTCCGCAGGCATAGTGACAATCACCTACACACTCGGCACTTATGTTACTCAAACATTTACAATAAACCCATTGCCTGCAGCTATTACCGGCGCTACAACAATTGCGGTGGGTGCAACCAGTACTTTTGCAGATGCCACTCCGGGTGGTACATGGAGCACATCAGCGTCCACAGTAGCAAGTATTGGCGCTACCACAGGTGTTCAAACTGGTGTGAGCGCAGGCGCCTGCCTGGTTTATTATACGGTTGCAGGCTGCAAAGCAACTATAGCGGATACCGTTAATACTTTAAGCGGCATCTGCGGCAATGTATTGTTTACCGGCGCTCCTTATACCGGCTCCGTTAAGGTTTACCTTATCAGATTCAACCCAACGACCCTTATCCTTTCAGCTTATGACTCAACAACAGTGACCGGCACCGGCGCAAGCGCATACTATCAATTCTCAGGCATCCCAACAGATTCTTTCAGGGTTAAAGCTGCTGTTACATCGGGATATATTCCAACTTATTATACAAGCAATTTTTACTGGTATGGCGCAACTTCAATATACCACACCAGCGGTACAGCTGATCTCAATAAGGACATTACAATGGTTGCCGGCACACCAACTTCCGGCCCAGGCTTTATAGGCGGCAGTGTAACCACCGGCGCAAACAAAGGAACCAGCTCGGCTCCGGCGGTAGGTTTGCAGATCTATGTACTTAATTCCACAGGCGCTGTAATGCAGCAAACACAAACAGATGCTTCCGGTAACTATTCTTTCAGCACTTTGCCGGTAGGAACTTATACTATATTCCCCGAAGCGCTTGCTTACATGACTACCCCTATTACCAGCATTACTTTAACTACTGGTGCGCCATCCATGAATACTGCAAACTTTATCCAACATACCAAATCTTATACTATTACCCCTGGTTATGCGTTAGATGTTAATAATATTTCATCTTCTGTATCTCCCGTCTTTGTGTTCCCTAATCCTTCTAACGGAAAGCTGAACATCCAAACGAATGCAATTACTACAGAAAATGGCAGTGTTACTATATCTGATATCACAGGACGCCAGGTATTTACAACAACAATCAACATAAATCAAGGCGCTGGAATCAACCAGGTTGACCTGTCAGGATTGAACAATGGATTGTATTTGCTGAACATTAAATCAGCTTCCATTAACTACAATAGCAAAATACAGGTAACTAAATAAGAATTGTGAGTTTTTACGATTAAGAAAAGAGGCTGTCTCCAAAAGGGCAGCCTTTTTTTTATCAGGTCTATCATTTTTTGTGATTACAGGAATAGCTCTATATTATAAGAATCGCTGTTCACTGTGAAAAGTTAGACCCAGATTTTGCAACAGATAACTTTTTTAAGTTTGCATCATCTGAAACCATTGCCAGTATTGCCTTTTGCTATTCAAAATCCAACTGCTATGCAGTTTGAAATGGTGGAATATGGACATTGCGAAAATTATTATCTGTTCATATTTCTAAGCTACACGTTTGATTTGACTGCAAAAATCTGGGATAAAAAAATCAAACTAGAATTGCGCAAAAAAAAACCTGAACTCTGAATTTTGAATTGGTGTTATTGCAAAGGACAACGAAATAGTAATTATAGTACTTCTATTCCACAGTTACCCTGCTTACATAACTGCCATTCTTTGTAATAACATTCACCACATAAATACCAGGGGTGTCTAAGTGAACGTCTGTTTTTTTATTGGTTTTCGTCAGCACTTCCTTAACTTTTTGTCCCAGCAGATTGGTTATTGTTATTCGTAATTCTTCATCGGTACCGGACAACAGATCCACCCTAAATATCCCCGAATTAGGATTGGGAAATATGTTTAGTTCCGGCTGCTGCCCGGCAAGGGCTTTAGGGACGTTTACTGAAGTACACTGAACAACCGGACGAATGTATATCACAAATTCAGAGGTAAACAGGCCACAGGTATTTTCACAGGTGTACATAATGGTATCTATGCCTGAAGACATACCGGTAACCAATCCGCCATCGTCAGTAACTGTTGCACGTAATGTATCGAAGCTGCTCCATCTCCCGCAACTCACAGAGTCTGCCAGGGTAATAGCATTGGCTGCCCCGATACACAAACTGTCTTTACCAGTGATCTTACCTGCATCGGACGGGTTAACCATCACCTGCGTATATGCCAGACAGCCTTTTGCCACATAAGATATTACAGCGTTTCCTGCATTTACTCCGTTAACTACACCTGTGCCTGATATGGTTGCAACCTGTGTATTATTACTGCTCCATACACCGCCAGTGGTAACATCACTTAGTGTTATTGTTAAACCGGTGCATACACTGCCATCGCCGGCAACCGGAGCGATTGCTATAACTGATACCGGAACAGCAACTGAACAGGCCCCCGACTGATACGATATATCAGTTATCCCCTGTACTATAGCACTGACAAGGCCGGTTCCTGATATGGTGGCAACAGTTGTATTGCTGCTACTCCACACACCACCGGTTGTGGCATTACTTAATGTGGCCGTTGTGCCTGAACATAAGGTGGTAATACCTGTTATTCCAGGCAGTGATGTTACTGTTATCACCAACCCCACAGGTGGGCACGACCCTGATGTGTAGGATATACTTGCCGTACCCGGTGAAACACCTGTAACAAGGCCCGTGGCTGAAATGGTTGCGACCCCGGTATTGCTGCTGCTCCATGTTCCGCCCGGTGTAGCCTCATTTAATGTGATTGCTGATCCGCTGCATACTGTAACTGGCCCGGTAATTGGCAGCGTACCAACATTTACTACTGTACTTATGGAGCAACCCGCTTTTGAATAGACTATTACAGCAGATCCCGCAGCTACTCCCGTAACAACACCAGCACCTGACACGGTAGCAATTGCGGTATTACTGCTGCTCCATGCACCTCCGGCTGCGGCATCACTCAAACTAATGGCGGAACCGGCACAAACAGTGGTTGGGCCAATAACCGGCGAACCACATGCATTCCCAAATATGTAGTCGCCCGGAAGCGCTGCCAGAGAGATACCTGTAGTCGTTTTGGAAGTATAAGGCACAATAGTATTTGCAGCAGCAAGAGGTGCGCCTAACCATGTGCCACCTGAATAGTTTTGCGTCACAAACGAAGCGTTACTTCCCCCGATAATATTGCTTAGATCGTAAGTAGCTTTAGGCGTCACTTTTACAGGCCCTGATGCACTATAATCCGTGATCGTCCAGTAATGATTGACCATATTGGAAGTTACTATTCCAGATGTGCCTATGGCGGGATGGATAGCCCGGATAGTTTCTACTCCAATGCTACCGCCTGTTCCCGGACTACTCAAAGTAAGTTCCATGGGCGCATAATTCCCATTTCCTACTTCAAAACTGACAGTACTTAAGCCGGAAATGGTTTTTATTAATGTCCCATTCACGAAAGCAGTTGCCCCAGCTCCTACCACACTTAAGGGGCCACCCGGTATGGATACAGAATTGCTGCCGGTAAATAAAATGCCATTCTTAAATAACAGGGTGCCGGTAGTTGAAGTGATTTTGGACAGTGTGACGCCTGCATTGTTATTTATAGTAATCGTATCTGGTGCACTAAGAGTAGCTGGCAGAAAAGAACCGGTAACCTGGGCGGCAACGCCATTAAATTCATAATTAGCATTTGTACTAAAAGTTTTTGCACCAGTAGTGGTAATATTTCCATTAATACCGGACGTATTGGCAACTTTAAGCGTGGCACCCGGACTTAATGAGAATAATCCTGAGCCATTTATAGCGTATGGAGCAGGGCAGATAAGTGAACCATAAACTGTTAATCCATTAGAAGTATCAGTTGATGTATTAAAGTTATCATCTAACCGGGCAATGCAACCTGTATCCACAAAAACATTAGTACCAGACCATACGCCGGAACTGGTATTGTCTATTAACATCATTCCTGTAGTTCCGGGAAGGGCCAGGTGAAAAACAATAGGGCTGCCGATGCCAATCATCGCCGCTGTATTACTAAAGCTGCAATTTCCATAAATATTACTGGTGATAACTCCGCCGGGCAGGGTAGCGTCAAATAAACCTCCCGTCATTTTGAAATTTCCATAAGTACTGAGATCAATAGTTCTTATTCCGGTTGCGGAACCAAGGAATAAGGAGCCTCCATACATATTGAAATTCCCATAGTCATTGATGGTAAAAAAAGTATTAAAGCCAATGGATGTAATTCTGCCTGCACTTATTGTAATATCGCCATGAACATAAACGTTTTCAATATTGGAGTCTCCGCAAAGCCCAAATACACCGGCACTCATAGTTAAATTACCAAAAACATACAGGTTTTCAGTAGTGCCCGTTCCCCCTCTTGTATAATAACCGCCATTCATTATTACATCGCCATATACGGTAATGTTGGCAGTTCCCCCAACTCCGGTAATATTACTAAGTGATCCACCGGTTGTAAAAAATACTTTAACGGGCGCTGAGGTTGCAGTACCGACAGTCCATGTTCCGGTTGAAGACAAAGTCATGACCATATTAATTATCCATGTGTCTCCGGGTTGCGTAAAGCTCACAGGTGAGGTTGTTCCATTTTTCCAATTTGACAGTACAGAAATATCCCCTGCAGCACATGTTGTCCATGCGGTTGCATAAACATCATAACCTTTGCCGCAAAACAATAGCGCCAAAAAAAATATTGAAGCAAAAGGAGTGCTTAGTATTTTATTAGCAATATAAATAAAATATTTTTCCATAGCTCTTAACCATATAAAGTTAGCAATTATTGCCGGTAATAATGGCAATATAATAACCTTCGATCAAAACTGCTCTGTCCCACGTCTCGTACTTTTCTTTTGCTTCGCTCCCGATGGAAAAAATCGGGACAGGCTCCAGAAAAGTACCAAAAGAAAAGGCGATTTTTGGCGAAATGCTCCGCTCGCCAAAAAATAGCTTTACGCTGAACTTTGGGGGAAAGCTATTAAGGGGAAGCCCTTGTTGGCGGGGCAATGATTGAGCCAAGGAACCTTTCATAGGGGCGTGGGCTATGACTAACTAATGAACTGTATTTATATTATAATTATTGCTGTGTTTAGTGCAGCCAGACTTAAAGAGCAGCCCCCATTTATTGATAAATATCATGGACATCCCCTGTCATGTCTTATAGTTTTGCATCTTAAGGCAAATTATAAAAAAATCCCTACCATTTTCCACTCATCATGCCTATGGCTGCATCCAGCAGCTCATCCTTGCCCTCTTTTATGCCCTTTATGGTTGGTTTAACCACCCGGTCAATTTTCACTCCCTTACGTTGGGTTTCTGTTTCATCAGGATATAAAATACCTATACCGGAGAACATAGTTCTGATCCCGCCGGGCAACATAATCTCCGAAACATTTCCATCGGCGCCCGCAGTTGTGCTGCCAATTACTTTTACTTTCGGTGCAGTTGATAAAGCCATGGTCTGGTATTCAGCGCTGCTTTGTGTTATTGCATTGACAATGATCACTACTTTACCTTTATAATAATCCTTATTTTTTCTGCCATTTTCCGGCCCGTCACCGGTTTTAAAGTATCCCGGATAGTCTGTACTGCAAAATGTAAACTTTACAAATGGCGATGCAGCAGGTTTTAGCCATTTGGCATAAGTAAATGTCATAAAGGTGGAAGGGTAGCAGCGCATATCTATTATTAATCCCTTTGTATCATCAAACAATGTTTCAATACTGTCTATGTCATCATCTTTTAGTTTAGCGGGGAAAATATAGCCTATATTGCCTTTCAGCATCTTATAGCCCGCTTTTTCTTTTCCCTGGAAATCCACTTTCAGGTCAATTTTTTCAATGTCCACCCTGGTAACAGTGATATCTGTGAGCAGCCCATCTCTTTTGATAGTCAATTGCGCTTCCGGTTTATTGCTCCGTAACAGGAACCCACGGCTGCCGGGCATGTCCCTTAACTGTGTTTCATAATTGGATGCAGGGGTCAGCGGCAAATACTTTTTGATCAAATCATCAAGAGGCACGCCATCTATCTTTTCTATAACATCTCCAATTTTTATTTTATTCCTTACAGCTTCATCATTAGTATAATAATCAGTAACTACCAGCCGGCCTTCAATAAACTTCGCCTGGAAAGGAGTTATTAGATCGCCCTTCATCTTCCCGATCTGCGTACCACCGCCCCAAATATTGGCATGGGTGTCATGTATCCGGGCTATGAGTTTTAAGCAGGCTGCCTGGTAAGCCATTGTATCTGCAGCCTCCCAGAATTCAGGTATGAATTCAGTTAATACCTTATTCCAGTTATCATCTATCAGATGTTTGTCGGGGAAGAAATACTGCACCATATTCCAGTAACGGTATAAGGCCAGCAGGCGCATTCCCGCATCGGGATAAGGCATTTTGGAATAAGCCTTTTCATGTTTAAAAACCGGATTACCTACACCCGGCGCGGATTCTATATAATAGTTCTTTTCTTCATTGCGCCTGTTCTGTCTTATATACACCAGTTTGTCAGTGAATTTCTTTGAGAAATTATTTGGAATAAACAGGTTCCCGTAATCAGGCAATATTTTTATATTTTCTTTTTTATCCGGGTCAGCACATTTTCTGCATAAATCAGGCACGCCAAATGAGTCCACCCAATGCTCCATAACTTTATTGGCTTCTTTAACATTTTCCGCGGCCAGTACTTTTGGCAGCACGCGGAATAATTCAGCGTCCATATTATACTCACCTTTGTTTACTCCGGCATGATAGTATTTTATAAAGCCCCACAGCATACCGAGATTGGTAAGCTCCTTTATTTTATCGCTGTTAAGCGCTGTAGCCTCCATGCCTGAACCATTATTGAATTCAGTGTCCTGATCAGCTTTATATTCAGATGGAGGTGGCGTATATAATTTCGCTTCAGTAATATCTGTTCCATCAATGGTAATATGCAGATTATCCATCCACATCTTACCTGTGCCCGATATTAATCCGCCGACAAAAATGCTTTTAACTTCATCCTGGTCGTAGTCCAGTTCTATAGTGTATTCCTTCCAGTCGGTAGTGCCTTTTATCGGCCGCTTCATCATATTGTCGAACCCCAGGTTTTTATTGTCTTCGCCGTCTAAACGCATCCACAGACCTGCGCCTTCCGTTACATCCTCTGTTTTTACATAACCGGTTAGTTTTATTTTGCTTCCTTTGAAGATTTGATTAATGGCATAATTGGATGCTGTCCATGGTTTATACCCTTTGGTCCAGTCTATGAGCAGGGAATACCTGCCATTATGCTTTATTACAGAATCAGATTTATAAGCTCCCGGCTGGTCGCCCGCAATATCAGATTTGCTGATATTACCCAGGCCCCAACCTGCAGGCAAGCCTGTTTTCGCGTCTTGTTTTTCAAAGCCAAGGTTATAACTGTTATTATTTGTTTGTGCATAACCTGTAAGAGCAGCAATGCAAAGTACGAATAAGAGGAACTGTCTTTTCATAAATAAACCCGGTTTAAAAAAGCATAACGGGAGATTAAGCCGAAAGGTAATAAATACCTTAACATCCTTCACCTGATAAATGTTAATTATTATTACGCCAAATCAAAGCGGAGATGGGAGTTGTCCTGTTAAGCAGATGTTCCACACTTTTTTCAAGTGTGGAACATCTGGTAACTATTGAGAGAACGAGGCAACTATTCCTTTACAAACTTCCTGCCCTCTGTGCCATTTATCTTAATGAAGTAAACGCCGGAAATTAAGTTAGAAACATCAGCCTGTACAGACCCGATGCCATTACTAGTGAATGCAGTTCTCCATACTTCACGGCCTATGATATCTGAAATGATAATAGTATTCCGGGACGCCCAATTGTTCCATTCGATATTTAAAACCGTTGATGCAGGGTTAGGGAATATACTCAACTCTTGAATTGTATTAACCGGATTACCGAGGGCCTCGCAATCAACTACTGTTATTTGCTGCATGGTATATGCCCCGCCACATGAATTGCTAACCGAGTAAATAATTGTGTCAATACCTGCTGTGTAGCCTGTAAATATCCCTGAGCTTGTAAGCATGCCATGGCCATTGGTCTGCGTCCACATACCCCCGGTGATAGCATCTGACAGCGTAATAGATGCATTCATACAAACGGTTGTATCGCTTATTATGGTACCTGCATCAGGCGATGGATTGATTGTAATTGTAGCGATAGAAGTATCTGTGCCGCATGTGTTACTCACTGTATAAATTATTGTATCAATTCCCATTGAAATGCCATTGATTATGCCCCAGCCAGAAACTGTAGCATTACTATTGGTGACACTCCATGTACCCCATGTGATGGCATCGGATAAGGCAATGGAGGCTCCGGGGCATACAATTGTTGTGCCGGTTATTACACCTGCGGAAGGAAAAGTGTCAATGGTAATTAATTTGGATGCAATTGCGGTGCCACATACATTACTTACGCTATATGAAATGGCGGCAATGCCCGGCGATAAACCTTTAACAATGCCTGCGGAAGAAACTGAAGCGTATAGACTGCTTGCAACCCATTCTCCGTCGCCTACGCTCTCTGACAAGGTATCCAGGTTACCCATACAAAAGCTGTCATTACCGCTGATAATCCCCGCATTAGGAGGTGCAACAACTGAAATAGCGTATGAATCTGCAACTGTGCATCCGAAGTATGAAACTGAATACAGAATAGTATCATTACCTGAGGCCAGGCCTGTAGCAACACCTGATGTGGTAATTGATGCATTGCTGTTGGTGACGCTCCATATACCGCCTGTTATAGTCTCGGAGAAAGTGGCTGATTTATATAAACATATACCAGGGCCCAGCTTTGTTGAGATAACGCCTGTGGGAACCGCGCTCATTGAAACGTATATCGTAACAGTATCAACATAAGTACCATCTGTCACACGTATCCTGAATGAATCAGTTCCGGAATAACCTGAACCCGGTATATACGAAAGCCCGGTTGGTATAAGCAGAATATTTGGCCCCACAGAAGTAGTAGTATAAGGGAAACCTGATAATGTACCATTAACCGGCGCACTTACTACAGACCAGGTTTCCGGCTGGGCATAATCCATATCTGTAATAGACAGCTCTTTATTAATTGAAAAAGCCGTTCCAATACAAGCATTTATACTTTGGCCTTCGCCAAAGGCAAACTTAGGCAAATGAGTTACCAATACCAGTTTTCTTATCCGGTCATTGCCATAATCTGCTATGTAAATATTGTCTGCTGTATCGGCACAAAGGCCTTCATTCATGGCCATAGGTGCATAAAGGGAATTGGTGTCATCGCCGAATGATTTTACGTAATATATTCCGGCGACCGGATAAACTGTATCAGTAATAGCATCCAGCTTTCTACAGGAACAGCTCCATTCATCGAAATACAAATCTCCTTTCTTGTCTGCACATAGCCCGCTTGCACCACCTAAGAATGTCATCAACGCCGGATGACCATACATTGTTCCTCCTCCTCCTGCAATCGTCGAAATAATACCGGTTGTCGCGTTAATTTTTCTTATAAATGGGTCACTCTGATCTACAAAAAATACATCTCCTGCCGGGTTAATCCCAATATTGATCCCACGTCCCATACTTAGTGTTGCGGAAGTCGCAGGTCCACCATCTCCGCTATATCCTTTTACTCCAGTTCCGGCTATAGTTGTAACTATGCCTGTCACAGCGTCAATTTTCCGGATACGGAAATTACTACCGTCCTCTAAGTAAATATTACCCGACTTATCAACACCTAAACCAAAAATGTCATTAAATTTTGCATTCGTCGCAGGTCCCCCATCTCCTGAATAACCCGAAATTCCTGTACCAGCGAAAGTGGTAATAATACCGGTGGCAGCATCAATTTTTTTTATTTTATTGTTTGCCACAACAACAAATACATCTCCGGCTGCGTTCGAGCATATATTTGAAGAGCCTAATCTTTCGTCGGTCGCAGGAATACCATCTGCAGTTGATGATCCTCCACCTGCAATTGTGGTAACTGTCCCATATTTAGCAGACAATTTTCTTATTGTATTAATTGTAAAAAAGTAAACGTTATTTGCACCATCTGTGCATACATCAAATGGGCTTGAAATTTGGGTGGCAACACCCGGATGGCCATCTCCGTTAAAACCTCCAACGCCAGTCCCTACCACCGTCACAGTAATCCTTTGGGCATTTACAATATTAACTGTTATCAATAACAGCGCAAGGGAGAGTAAGGCAATTGTACACTTTTTCATAAAAAAAGATAGAAGAGTTAAAGATGGATCATTACATGAAAATTAATAGTAATTATTTAATGAGATAAAATTAAGAAATATCCACAATAAAAAAAATAAAAGAATAAATAGTTTGTTTGGCTGAAAATTGCAAGTTCCAGAAGAAAACAGGTGTGCCATATCTTGAAGATGTGACACACCTGCGCCCTGACTATTGTTATCACTTCAATGTCCGCGATATTAATCCACTATCATTTTTCCCTATCCTACATTAACAATACTTTATTTTACTAAAGATGCTTTTCTCATATATTTACTACACTTTTGTGCAGTTTTATCAGACACATCTTATGCACTTATTCCGTCTTTCTGCTTTTACACTGATCCTATCATTGCTGGCTTTCCCGGTATTAGCCCAAACGGGCGCTCCCGGCCCCACAGGGAAAATTGGCAGTATTTCCGGTAAATTAACAGATTCCAAAAATAACCCGGTTTCCTATGCTACGGTTACCTTGCTCCGCGACTCATCAGTTGTAAATGGTGACCTTTCAAAGGATGATGGCTCTTTCAAAATTATTTCTACAGGTACCGGCAATTTCCGTTTGCGTATAGAATCAATAGGATTAGCTACCAAGACAATTAATGTGCAGATAACACCAGACGCACCGGATAAAAAAATCGGGAATATTAAAGTAACTGAAATCGAAAATAAGCTCGGCGAGGTAAGCGTAATAGGAGAAAAGCCGGTAATGGAGCTGAAGGTGGACAAAAAAGTATTTAACGTAGAAAAGAATACCACCACTGCCGGGGGCAGCGCTACCGATGTGCTGCAAAACGTACCTTCGGTATCTGTGGATGTGGATGGCAATGTAAGCCTGCGCGGTAAAAGCGGTGTAACCATACTGATAGATGGCAAGCCTGCCACGATGCTTGGATCCGATGTTAATTCAGCATTGCAGAGCCTGCCCGCCAGCAGTATAGACAATGTGGAAATAATCACCAACCCTTCCGCCAAATATGACGCGCAGGGCACCAGCGGCATCATTAATATCATCACCAAAAAAGATGGCCGCCTTGGAATCAACGGTAATCTTACGTTAGGCGCAGGCACCCGAGATAAATATAATGGCAACTTCGGGCTGAATGCCCGGAAAGGAAAATGGAATGTATTTATGAACAGTAGCTTCCGGCTCAACAGCACCTATAATGATGTAATCACAGACCGGGAAGATAAAATGCCTGACCTTATTTCGAAAAAAACTCAGTCTTACCACACTTTTGAGCATGTGCCACGTGATTTTAATGGCAACTTCAATACCATTGGCGCTTCATTTGACCCGGACAAATACAACTCTATAACTCTTACTGAGAATATAAATATCATGGAATTTAAGTTCAGAGACAATTCCGACTATTATGTATATGACAGCCCGGGAGAAATGGGAAATACCCTGCTGCACCAAAACAGGAATAGCGGTTTTTCCGGGGAGCCGAGGTCCACATCCACCGCCCTTGATTATAAGCACAAGTTCAAAAAGAAAGATGAAGAATTAAATGTTGACGGAACCTTTGCGCATACTGCCATGCAACGTTACCAGGACTATACCACCACGTTTCCTGATAGTAATTATTTTGTAAAAGAAACGGCTCCCGGCAGCGGCACTAACAGTTCCTTTAATGTATGGGCGGATTATACAGACGCTTTGTTTACTAAAAACGGTAAACTGGGGTTAGGGTTTAAATCCCAGTTCTACTGGTTTAACAGCAGCAATAACCCCATCATCCAGGATTCTGCGGGGGCAGCCTGGAGAATTGATTCAAGCCTGTTATCTATATACAACTATACCCAGCAGACTCATGCCGCTTATATAAACTGGAGTGACCAGGTTGGTAAATTTACTTACCAGGCAGGGCTGAGGGCAGAAGACGCTGCATATGATGGTAACGGAAGCGTACCAAGACCGGCAACATTTCACAATAACTTCCTGAGCCTGTTCCCATCTGCATTTATTTCTTATCAATTACAAAATCAGCAAAGCATTTATCTCAACTATAGCCGCCGTACCAACAGGCCCGGTTTTATGCAGTTATTACCTTTTGTTGATCTTTCTAATCCAAGTACAGTTAACAGGGGAAACCCTAACCTGATACCTGAATTTATTAATAATATTGAATTCAGCTATAACAAATTAGACAATAAGGGGAATAACTTTATTTTCAGTACTTATTATGCCTATACACAAAACCTTATCCAGAAAATTACCCGGCCGTTAACGGCTGCTGAGGCAATCCAATTCGGCGTTCCTACGAGTGATTTGTTTACAGAACCAATTAATATCGCTTCCGGCGCTACTTACGGACTGGAAGGCACCGGCCATATCCAGATATTGCCCATCTGGGATGCAACACTCAATCTTAACTTTTTCCAAAACCAGCTTATAATCGGCAATGGAGATACCAGTTTTACCAAATACTTATCCAATAACAATGGATTTAGCTGGTTTGGGAAGATAAACAGTAATCTTAAATTGCCCAGGGGTTTCTCATTCCAGGTAAATGCCAATTATGAATCGCCCAAGGTAATAGCCCAGGGCAGCCTGAAAGAAACTTACTGGATAGACCTGGCTTTAAGGAAGAACTTCTGGAAGAATAAGGCTACCCTTATATTAAATTGTTCTGACATCCTGAAAACTCATAATTACGTTATTGATTATAATCTCTCTGCTTATAATGAAACTATTAACCGGATAAGAGAAACGAGAATCGGCAATATAACTTTCACTTACCGTTTCGGAAAATCGGATGTTGGCAAGAATTTTGCAGGAGGTAATGCAGGGAAAAAGGATAAATCACAGGATGACAAATTAAAACCTGTAAAACCGTCAGATGAAGACCGTCAGAAAAACCTGAAGGAAGGCGATGATAATGACCAGGGCGGCGGAGGAATGGGTGGCGATAAAGGCGGCCAAAAGAAAGATGGAGGTGGGCGTAATTAAAAAATATTTTATAAAACGATATTTATGAACAGGATAACAACAACATGTTTAGCGGTTATTTTATTGGTATGTATGGGTATTGGTGGGCAGGCGCAGATAATGCGCGATTATGTAAATGACGCCCGCAAAAAGGTTACTGATTATAGCGGTAAGAAAAAAGGAGGAGGCCTGTCTGAAGCTGAAATATCGGCCGGATTGCGGCAGGCATTGCAGGTTGGCGCGCAAAACGCCACAAAGAAGGTTTCATCTGTTAATGGTTTCTTTGGGAATGCCCTGATAAAAATTTTAATGCCCCCGGAAGCTAAAAAAGTGGAAAATACTTTACGCTCCATCGGTATGGGCGACCAGGTTGATAAAGCAGTACTTTCCATGAACCGGGCTGCGGAAGATGCATCCATAAAAGCGTTGGATATATTCATTAATGCGATAAAGAACATGTCTATCCAGGATGGGTTATCTATATTGAAAGGAGGGAATAACGCTGCGACCGAATACCTGAAATCTAAAACCACAGCCGCTTTAACAACTGCGTTCCGCCCTATCATTGAAGAATCGCTTGATAAAGTGAACGCAACAAAGTATTGGTCAGAGGTTTTTACTGTTTATAATGAACTGCCAACTACCTATAAAAAAGTTAACCCTGACCTTCCTGCGTATGTTACTGAACGTGCGCTGAACGGAGTATTTGTATATATTGCTGATGAGGAAGCAAAAATCCGTATGAATCCGGCTGCCCGTGTTACCGACCTGCTGAAAAAGGTATTTGGTTCTAATTAGCAGGTTCTTATAAATTTAATATATACTTTCTAATAAAAAATAAACAATTTGCTTTATCTTGCAGATACTGCCAAAAGGAATAACCACATTCCTTAGAGGCTTTATGTTTAATTAGCAAAACTGTCAGTATTATGTCGCAGGAACAAAATCAGGATCTTATAACCTGGTGGAATGAGCAATCATTTGCCGGAAAAGAATTATTCAGACTTGAAGAGAACGGAACGCTTATACTGCTGCCAAACAGCAATATTAAAGAGCGCGTAATTGCCACTATTTCCCCGGAAAATGCAGATGCCGTTATTAATAATCTCCGGGAAAAGTTTACAGCTGTTGAAGCAAAGGTGAGAGAACTGGAGTTGGAATGGCTGGAGACTGAAGATAAGTTTAAACTGGCAGACAAAGTAGCGAATATTAAAGAGTACCTCCATAAAGCCAACGCAATAGGCGACTTTGAAAAACCGGCTTTACTGGTACATGACTGGGAACATACCATTTACAGGTTAACAGAGGAGCACCATGCCGCTAAATTAAAGCTAGTGGAGCTGGCTGAAAGCCTCGCTGACAGCGACCAATGGAAAGAAACCACCCAGGTATTCCGGGATATTGCGGATAAATGGCGGCAATCGGGCTATGTGGATAAAAACCGCAATGATAAGCTCTGGAATAGGGTAGAAGCCGCACGCAAAGCTTTTCATGAGCGTAAACGCCTCCACCAGGAAGAAGAGGAAAAAGACCTGCTCGTAAATCTCGACCTTAAAATAGACCTTGTAGAACAGGCTGAATCAATCGCACATTCTACAGACTGGAAAAAAACTACTGAAGAATATCGCCGCCTTACCGAAGAGTGGAAAACGATAGGCCATACTTTAAACAAAAAAAATGAAGAGTTATGGCAGCGTTTCCTTGCTGCCAAGAATGTATTTTTTGAAAATAAAAGAAAGCATTACAACGAAGTGCAGCAGGAGCAGGAAGCTAACTATGCTGTTAAATCCGCCATTGTTGAAAAAGCGGAAGCGCTTAAAGACAGCGTTGAATGGAATGTTGCCACACAGGGATTCAGCGCCCTTATGGACGAATGGAAAAAGACTGGCCGGGTGCCACAGGCAAAGGCTGATGAATTGTGGAAACGATTTACTGACGCTCAGGAACATTTTTTTGAAGCAAAACGCCAGCATACCGATGCGATAAGAATTGAACAGGAAAATAATTACAAC
Organism: uncultured Bacteroidota bacterium; assembly: GCA_903887005.1. GTDB lineage: Bacteria > Bacteroidota > Bacteroidia > Chitinophagales > Chitinophagaceae > Nemorincola. Next base: position 19,081 of record CAISOH010000067.1, read on the forward strand.
CAGAAGAAAGAAATTCTTGACCGCGCCCTCGAATTACAATATTCCAATCAATGGGGAGATGCCACCACAGAGATGAATGAGTTGCTGGAAGAATGGAAAAAAATCGGCCATGTACCCCGTGTTCACAGTGATAAAATGTGGGAAGAATTTATTGCCGCACGTAAAAATTTCTTCACCCGTAAGGATGCTAACCGCGAACAACGCAGGCAATATGCTGAAGATCAAAAAATTGCCAGGGCTGCACAGGCAAAGGGCATTGTGACGAAACTGGAGCAGGACATAAAGGAAGAGGAAGAAAAAATTGCTGATTTTAAGGTTGCCATTGAAAATATTACGCCTGGCAAAAAAGCAGAAGAACTCCGCGCGCACCTTCAAAGACTTATTGAAGATGGCACTAAAAATTTAGCCCGGCTACAGGAGAAGTTTTCAAGAGCGCAAAATGATATGAAAGCAGTACCTGAAGCTGAAGCTGAACCTGTGGTTGACCAAACAAATGCTGTAGAACCATAATAAAACAGGTAAGTATTTGCGGCCTTTTATTATTTGCAGTAACCTCTCCTAATGGCATGGGGCTATTGAGATTTCTACCATATCAAAGTGTACTTTTAAGGCCCGATTGGTATTGCTTCCCGCTTTCCTGATCTGAAAGATATGATTGGTACCTTACTGTCATTATTTTTCAAAAAAAATATGCACTTTAATCGTATTGTAGTAGATTAGTGACAGCTTCGGATTCATTCTGTAACAACCAATAAAAACCAACTATATGAAGGGGTGGCTTTCTATTTTCATGATCATACTAAATGCGCCTGTTTGTTTTTGTCAAAACGGCAGGATTATAGGTAATGAATTGTATGCACCCACAAAATCTGAGAAAGCAAGAGGGTATTATAATGCCGGACATCGTTATATAGAAGAAAAAAATTTCGGAAAAGCCATTGAGAACTTCAGGCTGTCTATTACTGCAGATACGAACTATATAGATGCATATGATAATATGGGTATTGCATTCCGGCAATTAAATATGCTGGACAGCGCAGAACACTGCTATTTAGTCTCCAGGCGAAAATACCCAAAAGGAACAGTAGCAATACGCAATCTGGCAATAGTTGAAGACCTGAGAGGGAATTATAAAAAAGCGTATGATTATTACAAACAGGCACTCGCTATTGATAATAAAGATCCGGAAGCTTATTATGGATTATCGAGAGAGTGCCTATATCTCAAGCAGTACCCGGAAGCCCTGGAAAATGGCAATATGGTTGAGAAACTTTATAAGCAAATGAATAGCCCGTATATGGGAGACTGTTATTACAATCTCTGTATAATTCACCTTATAATGAATAATAAAGCCCTATCAAAAAGCTATATGGAATTAGCCCAAAAAGCAGGCGTAAAAATTGATCAGGCAATTTCAGATGCATTAAAGCAGCAATAGAATTCAGGATATTTATTTAAATTTTCAGCTTGTGTCTGGATTATCTTTCTAATAGGTTGGGGGTTAATGCGGTCTGCCTATCCATTGTTCCGGATTTAATTTTATAGACCCTTTCTTACCGTTCGATTTCCATATCTGGAATTTGATTGTCGGGACATCCTCATCATTGTTTGCCACCCGCCCGATCACTTCCCTGGTAGATACATGCTGATCTTTTTTCACAGATACCGACGCCAGCCCATTATATACGGTAAAAAAACTTCCATGCTGTATCATTACTACTTCCTGGCTGCCACCGGTGGAAAATATATTTGTTACCGTACCTTCAAATACCGCGCGCACATCCGCATTAGGGGTTGTTTGAATATCAATACCGGTATTGTCCATCATCACCTGCGGCGCCAATGGATGCGGATGCTGACCAAAATGATCGGAAATGTAGCCCTTTTCTACCGGCCAGTATAGCTTACCCTTATTATCCTCAAAATTATTGGAAAGCGCTACGTCTGTAGGGGTTAATAACAGCGATGGATTTTCCCTTTCCGGAGCTTTAGGTACGGGCACTGCTGCCGGAGCCGCATTTCCTGGTTTAACAGCAGTGGCACCTGGTTTTGCCGGCGGGTGAACTGACGGGTTTACCTTGGCAACTTCAGGAGTTTTCTTTTTCGCTGCTTCCTCTTCTGCACGCTTCAGGGCCAGTTCCATTTCTTTTTCTATCTGCAGCTTTATATAGTTATCTATTTTTTGGGCTACTTTCCTGTTTTTTTCTATTTCCTTCAGCAGTTCTTTTTCCTTACCCTTTAGTTCCTGTATTACCTGGTCCTTCTTTTCCGTTTCTTTTATCAGCACTTGTTTTTCCTGCACCTGGGTATTCAGCAGTTCATCTTTTTGGGCTTTTGTGGCATTTAGCGTCCCGATTTTGTGCTGCAATTGCGCCTGTGTGGTACGTATCTGCTCTACCTGCGCCTTACGGAACTCCCTGAATTTTTTCAGATATTTCATCCGCCGCATTGCGTCATTAAAGTCGCGGGATGAAAAAAGGAATGCCAGCATATCATAAGAGCTCCTTGTTTCATAGGCGTAGCGAATGGATTGTGCATACCGCACTTTCAGTTGTTCCAGCTTTTGTTTCATCGTCAGAATTTCCTTCGATGATGATTTTATGGAATTATCTATATCATTCAGTTGCTCATTTATAGTGCCGATAAGGTTTTGGCGGTATGCCAGTTTATTCTGCAGGGCGCTCAATTCGCCCATCGTTGCTTTTTTATTATTTTTTATGTCATCCAGTTCTTTCTGTGTCTCGTTGATGGCATCCTGTATTTCTTTTCTCTTTGCGTCCAGTTCTGCTTTAGTAGGTTGCCGCGTTATATATTGTATCTGCGCAAAAGCGGAAACCGACAGAAAAAAACAAAGAATAAAAGATATTATACGCATGAATAAATTTAAGTAGAAACAAAAATAACTAATTATTTGAGGCCCATTACCCCATTTATTGACTTTTATCACGTTTTTACAATCTTTTTCTTTAAAAACAGCCTCTAAGGTTTTTTTATTGCCTCACGTTTGTTTTCTTTTGCTGCAAAGAAATTCATTATGCTATATTCAATGACAGGATTTGGGCGCGCGGAAGCTACAGTAAATGGCCGCCTGGTGGTAGTAGAAGTTAAAGCGCTCAATGGTAAACAGTTTGATGTTGCTACGAAGTTGCCCCCCATTCTGCGTTCTTATGAACTGGATATACGAAACCTGCTCAATTCCCTTTTGATTCGCGGTACCATAGATCTTACGGTAAGTGTCAGGGCTGAAGGCGCTTCTAAACCAATGGTAGTTAATACTGACCTTGCCTTGTTTTATTACCAGGGCATGAAACAAATTGCCGAACAGACCGGCCTGCCGCAGGAAAACATAATATCCACGCTCATGCGTATGCCCGAAGTGGTAGCTCCCGACCAGGATGTATTGCCGGAAAGCGAATGGGAAAATGTGAAGCTGGTGATTTTACAGGCCGCCAGGCAACTGATGGAACACCGCATGAACGAAGGGGCTGCAATGCTCAAAGACATTTCCCTGCGCATCAGTAATATAGAAAAGCTCCATGAAAAAATAATCCCTCTCGAAGCCGAAAGGGTGGAAAGGGTACGGGCACGTCTCACACAATGGCTGGAAGACATGGCGGGCAAGGAAAAAATAGATCCTAACCGTTTTGAGCAGGAAATGATCTATTACCTGGAGCGAATGGATTTTTCAGAAGAAAAAATAAGGTTAAAACAACACTGCATCTACTTTAATGATACCATAAATGAAAATGATGCTGCAATAGGAAGAAAGCTCAATTTTATTCTGCAGGAAATAGGCCGGGAAATAAATACGCTTGGTTCCAAAGCCAATCATGCTGAAATACAACAGATAGTCATAAACATGAAAGACGAACTGGAAAAAGCTAAAGAACAGATATTGAATATTCTTTAAAGATGGATTTAGAAATACTCATATCACAAATCCAATCGCTTGATGGTGCCCTTAAACAGGAAGCCTGTAAAGCCGTTAACCGGATGCTTACCATTCGTAACTGGCTGATAGGGTATTATATTGTTGAATATGAGCAAAAAGGTGAAGACAGAGCAAAATATGGAGAGAATTTACTCAATACTTTGGCAGAAAAAATTAATATTAATGGACTAGGCAGTAGAAACTTAAAATTGTTCAAACAATTTTATCTTTATTATCCTTCAATTGTGCAGACGGTGTCTGCACAATTGAAAAATGCATTTAACCCAATTTATCAGACTACCGCTGACAAATTATTAAATTCAAAAATGTCAATTGTGCAGACAGTGTCTGCACAATTAGAAAATATTGAGAATCAATCAGTTGTAATTCATCAGACACTGTCTGACGAATTATCAAATAGTGATATGCAAATTGGGCAGACACCGTCTGCCTCTTCTTACGAAACAGAATTACAAGAAAAAATAATAAAAAGTCTTTCATTCTCGCACATCACTTTATTACTACCTATTGAAGACCCATTAAAAAGGACTTTCTATGCAGTCGAGGCAATTAAAGGTACCTGGAGTGTGAGAGAATTGAAAAGGCAGATAAATTCGCTGCTGTTTGAAAGGTGCGGCATGTCTAAAAAACCTGAACTATTACTTCAAAACCTGGATAAAAAATCAGAAAGGGCACTACAGGCATCTTTTGTAAAAGATATTTACACTTTTGAATTTTTAGGCTTGCGAACAAAGGATGCTGTAGAGGAAGATGACCTGGAAAGCGCTTTGCTGGATCATTTACAACAATTTCTTATTGAAATGGGGCATGGCTTTTGCCTGGAGGCAAGGCAAAAAAGAATATTGATAGGGGATGAATATTTTTTCATAGATCTTGTTTTTTATCACCGGGTTTTGAAATGCCATGTATTGGTTGACTTAAAAATAGAAGGATTTAACCATCACAGTGCCGGGCAACTAAACACTTATATAAACTACTACAAGAAAGAAATACAACTTCCCGGCGATAATGCTCCGGTAGGCATTTTAATGGTTGCCGGTAAGAATGATGCATTGGTGGAATATGCCACAGCCGGAATGGATGAACAATTATTTGTAAGAAAATATCTGCTCGAATTGCCGGATAAAAAGAAAATTGAAGCTTTTATAAAAAATGAAATGAAAAATCTATAATTATCAATTTACAAATTGTATTACCCGTAATAAAAAACTACCGGGAAACTTTATTTCATAATTTTGTCAAAATATATTGAAGTATAAACATGCGCGCTTTTTATTTTTTATTTTTTATTTTTTGCTTATCCGGTTGCCTGCCTGCTCCTTATTACCAGAAAGAGGAGGCGATACCTCAAAATGCCTGGAATAATAATTTTAAGCCTTCTTTTACCTTCAATATTACTGACACTATTGCCTCATACCAGCCTTATTTTATTATCCGGCATACACAGGCGTATCCATACAGCAATTTATGGATGTGGGTTTATGTAAAAACCCCGGGTGATAGTACTATTAAAAAAGGGCGTATAAACATTACCCTGGCAGAGCCTTCAGGCAAATGGTTAGGACGAGGCATGGGTGAAATTTATGAACAAAGTATGCCTGTGGACCTCAAAGAAATTATTAACTTTAGTAAAAGCGGTAAATACGAAGTGTCTTTTGAACAAAATATGCGCGTCAACCCGCTACCCGAGATATTGGACATAGGCTTTAAACTGGAAAAAACCCCTTTCCGTGCGCAATAACACAAAACCACCGGAAAGTTGTTGCAGCAATTTTTTTGAACTGCTAATTGACTAATTGTATTTTTTAACTATCTGCTAACGACTATATACTAACGACTATATACTAACGACTAATTACTATCTACTTTTTGAATTTTTGACTTTTGAATTTCGACTTTAAAAAATGCGCTTCTTTCGTTCCGTACATTTACTCCTGCTCGCCTACATTATTGCAGCGATAGCCTTCTGGGAGATGAGCCTGCAAAAACTAAATGGCCGTATCTATGCGCTGCAGGTTTCATCCCTCAAAAGCCGTATAGACAGCCTGCAGGACCCTGTTAATTACAATCGTGAACTCAATGGCCTTAAGCATACGCTTTCTATGGGTACCACCCAGTATATTGCAGAGGGTACCACATTTCTTATAGTCATACTCATTGGCGCTGTTGTTGTCTATACATCGTTTCTCAGGCGCATCAGGTTATCTCGGCAGCAAAATAATTTCATGCTTTCCGTAACCCACGAGCTTAAATCGCCCATAGCGGCCATGAAGCTGAACCTGCAAACATTAGAAAAGCACCAGCTAAGTGAGGAGCAAAGAACGCAGTTAATAGGCCGCTGTATAAAGGAGTCGAACCGGCTAAATGATCTGTGCAATAATATGCTTTTTGCATCGCAGATAGAGGGCAGGCAATACAAGCCGGCAAGAGAAACCTTCAACCTGTCTGAGATGCTGGAAGACGCAGTAAGTGATTATGCAAGCCGTTACCCGCGCAGGTTTGAAGAGGAGATAAAGCCGGGCTGCAAAATCACTGGTGACAAGGTGATGTTGCAAATGGCTATCAATAATTTACTAGAGAATGCTGTGAAATACACACCCGGAGATAAACACATTTTAACGACATTAAGCATTAACCAGGATAACGCGATTATCCAGGTCATAGACCAGGGTACAGGAATCCCTGACAATGAAAAGAAGAAGATCTTTGATAAGTTTTACCGGATTGGGAACGAAGAAAGCCGTAAATCCCGCGGCACGGGATTAGGATTATATCTCACCAACAAAATAGTGCTGCAGCATAAAGGGCGCATTACCATCAAAGATAATACGCCCTCCGGATCTGTTTTTGAAATATGCATTCCTATTCGTTAATTGACAGTTGACAATTGGCAGTTAGCAGTTGCCCTGAAATTAGTTGGCAGTTTACAGTTGGCAGTACTGTAAAATTAGTTGGCAGTTGGCAATTTGCAGTCTGTCCGTAAACTGTCAACTGTAAACTGCCAACTGTCAACTGCATAATTACGGCACTTCCACTACATTCAATATCTCGTTCAGTATCATTTCGCTGGTAACGTTTTCCGCTTCCGCTTCGTAGGTGAGCCCTATACGGTGGCGCATTACATCGTGGCAGATGGCACGAATGTCTTCCGGTATCACATATCCCCTGCGTTTAATGAACGCATAAGCTTTGGCGGCCAGTGCAAGGTTGATACTTGCACGCGGAGATCCGCCATAACTGATAAACGGCTTCAGCTTTGCAAGTTTATATTCTTCCGGGAAACGGGTTGCGAATACAATATCAAGTATATACTGTTCTATCTTTTCATCCATATACACTTCGCGCACTAAATGCCGTGCACGCATGATATCATCAGTACTTACCACGGGGTTTATTTTTACCATCCCATCCGGGTTCAGATTGGTACGAATGATCTGCCGCTCCTCTTCCTTTTTTGGATAGGTAATCACAATTTTCAGCATAAACCTGTCCACCTGCGCCTCAGGCAGTTCGTAAGTGCCTTCCTGTTCTATAGGGTTTTGCGTGGCAAGCACCAGGAATGGCTCTTCGAGGAAGTAAGTATTATCACTTATGGTTACCTGGCGTTCCTGCATGGCTTCCAGTAATGCGCTTTGCACCTTGGCGGGGGCACGGTTTATTTCATCGGCAAGAATAAAGTTGGCAAATATCGGCCCTTTGCGCACCGCAAATTCATGCGACTGCGGATTATACACCATTGTACCCAGCACATCGGCAGGTAAAAGGTCGGGGGTGAACTGTATGCGGGCGAAACGCGCGTGTATGGCAGCCGCCAAAGATTTTATTGCCAGTGTTTTTGCAAGCCCCGGTACGCCTTCCAGCAATACATGCCCATTTGCAAGCAAGCCTATCATCAGGCGTTCCACCATATGTTTCTGGCCTACCACAGTCTTGTTGAGTTCCATATTCAGCAACTCTATAAATGCACTTTGCTGATGGATGCGCTCATTCAGTTCCCGGATGTCAACGGATGAAGATATTTCCATACTATTTTGATGACGTTTTTTAAATGAAACCAAAAGTAAACAGGGAAAAGGAAAAACGGGTGAAAAGAAAATAGTTTTAACTTTTTTTAAAAATAACTATACTGAGCAAGGGATAAATTAGTGAGTTCAGAACTCGGTGCAAGCTTAGGTTCAGAATTCAGCATGTCATGGTTCGGCGCGGCTCACCATGACAAATTTTCTATTTTTCTATTTCAATAAAAGGCACTAATTTATCCCTTGCTAAGTATAACAAGTAAAACCGCAGGAAGTTATTTTGTTAATATTTCTAAAAATCAAATAGAAAATAAGTGAAATTCACGAAATATATTCACCTTCGCTTATGCGCAAACTGAATATTATTCCGGGGCTTTTATGTACCTTGTTTTTTTCACATTGTACAGCAAGGCAAAATACTAAAGCTATGACAGAGCATAAAAATAATCTGCACTATTCCCGCACAGATACTACACATTTGCAGGTAAGCAATGCCGAGTGGAAAAAAATACTGTTTAAGGATGTATATGACATTGCCCGGGAGCGGGGAACGGAATATGCGTTTACCGGCAAGTACTGGAAAACAGATATCAAGGGCACTTATTATTGCGCGGTATGCGGTAACAAATTGTTCCGGTCAGGCGCCAAATTTGCCAGCAGCTGCGGATGGCCCAGCTTTTTTGAAGCAGCAACTCCCGGGAGTGTGCGCTACCAGGATGATAATACGCATGGCATGGAACGTACAGAGGTGGTTTGCGGCAGGTGCGATTCACATCTCGGCCACGTATTTGACGATGGCCCGCCACCTACCCACCGCCGCTTCTGCATGAATTCTGCTGTGCTCGAATTTGAGCCGGATGAGAAATAGAGTTATAGGCACTATTTGCTAATTGAGAGGACAAGTGTTGTCTCGTTCTTCCGTCAATGTTTTTTTTTGTTTTCCGTCAACCGTTGACGCTGTGTCATGGTATTTTTAGTTTATTATTATTTTTATTAACGCTAATGAAAATAATTTTTAGAGGATAAACTTTGGCGTTATCCACTTTACCTTTGTTTTTAGAAAGATGGAACACAAAAAAATTGGTTTTATTGCTATTGATTTAAGACTGCAACCGGATTGGCTCCATGCAATTGCAGGATGATTCATGAATATATAAAACATAAAAATTGCTACAAAATGAGTGATGTACTTATTTATAAATCATCAGATAACCAAACACAGGTAGAAGTAAAGTTTGAGAACGAAACAGTTTGGCTTACACTAAACCAGATAGCGGATATCTTTGAACGGGATAAATCTGTAATATCAAGACATTTGAAAAATATTTTCGAAAGCGGTGAATTAGACCAAGCAGCAACTGTTGCAAAAAATGCAACAGTTCAGATTGAGGCTGGAAGGAAAATAACAAGAAATATTGAATATTACAATCTTGATGCCATACTATCGGTTGGTTACAGGGTCAATTCCAAACGGGGTACACAATTCCGCCAATGGGCTACACAGCGATTAAAAGAATATCTGGTAAAAGGTTATGCGCTCAATCAGCAACGGCTGGAACAACTTAACCAGGTCGTAAATATCATTCAGCAGTCCGGGGGAACTATTGGCTTGCAGTTGACTGAATCAAAAGGGCTGCTTGATATTTTGAGCGGGTACACCCGCAGTTTTGTAATGCTCAACCGGTATGACAGCAAAAATCTGGAAACAGCGGGACTAACTGAAAATATTACCTATGAAATAAAATACGCTGAAGCGATAGCCACGATTCCCATCTCGGCCATGTATTTGACGATGGCCCGCCACCTACCCACCGTCGCTTCTGCATGAATTCTGCAGTGCTGGAATTTGAGCCGGATGAGAAGTAAGAAAATTAATGCTCCTCAAAATATTTCCTTGATATTTCCTGCCCGGTAATTGGATCAACAATTGTGTCACTTTCTGTATAAGTTGCGGGTGTGATAATAAATTCCATTGGTGGAACATGTATTGAAACTCCATCAATATCTTTATAGGTTAGGTTAGTTATTATTAATTTGTCTTTGTCTTGGGTTGTTTTAAAAAAGGCTCTTGTTTCCTTGTCAATTCGTGTTCCAGAAGCGTTGTGCAAGTCTTTAGAAAAAATTATATTATCATTACGTTTAACAATAACTGTAAAACTATCAATAGTACATTTTGCATCAATTGGAAAACCTTCAATTGTAGCTACAGGCGCAATCTGAAGACAAACATATTCCTTCGACATTTGCCCACCTTTATGTCCACCGAAAGTAACAGATACCTCTACCCTTTTTACTCTGAAATACATACTATCTATAACTTTCAGACCTCTCCATGTTTTCTTGTTTATTGTTATCATTGCTACACCAAAATGTTTGGGTGTTATTAAATAATGCCCATTATCTCCGGTTATTATTCCATTATTAGTTGTTAGTGAAATAGAGCGGGATGGACATTTCTCAACGGCAACAGTTAAGGGGTTTTCCAAGCCTAATGTAATAACATTTCGCATGTCATTTTGTATTGCTACCACCTGGCAATAAGCAGGTGCAGCCAATAAAAAACCGACCAAAAAGCAGATTGTATTTTTCATTTGTTAGTATATATCAGTAAATAAATAGCCATTCGAGCCGGTAAACAAGCTTTGGTTCATTTAAGTTTAAAAATTTCCTGTCCGGTAATGGGGTCAATGTCTGGTTCTCCCTCTACATAGTTTGCTGGTGTTATCGTAAACTCTATAGGATCAAAATGCATTTTTGAGCCATCATTATTATACCAGCTATACCCAATTATGTTTGTAATGATTAGCTTGTCATTTTCATGAGTTGTTTTAAAAAAGTTTATTGTTTCCTCGTCAAATTGAGTTCCAATAGGGTAATGATCATGCAGGGTTTTGGAAAAGATTATGGCATCACCCCGTTTTACAATAACAGTAAAACTATCTACTATGAATTGTTCAGATCTATTATTAACAGCATGCGCATGTGGGCCAATCATTCTGCAAATAGTCTTTTGAGGAATATTTCCACTGGTATATTCTTCCAGGGACACTTTTGCTTTTACACTATCGGCCCCATTTTCAATATACTTATCCGATGCAATGGTAAACTCCGCCGGTGGCAGGCTTCTTAAATTGTTCTCCAGGCCTATAAACGCAAGATGGGCAATATACAGTTTATCATCCCCCCGGAGCTTTTCAAAAAAAGTTTTTGTTTCTTCATCGAATTCCGCTCCCCGATGTCCGTGTATATCCTTATGGAAGTCTCTGTAAAAGATCATTTTATCAGCCCTTATAACAAACAAAGTAAAGCTATCATTAAAAAATTTTGCGTCCATGCTTTCCATCCATACTTGCGGGCCCCTGCTCCTGCAAATAATATTCCTGGGAATCCGCCATCCTTCGTTCCGGCTACAAAGAGAAATTTGAGCAGGAAAACTTTTTACCCTAAACGGCGAACCTCCAATAACTTTTAAGCTATCCCCTGTTTTCCTTTTCACTGTAATCATCCCGTATCCAAGATGAGCAGGACTTAGAAGATAATGTCCATCCTCTCCAATTATTGTACCATTATCAGTTGTAATTACAATAGAACCTGACGGACAGTTTTTCCCGCCAACCGTCAAAGGATTACCAACACCTAAGTACGCAATATTTTGTTTATCAAATTGTACGGCTACCTGGCAATAAGCAGGAGCTGCAAATAAAAAACAGACCAAAAAGCAGATTGTATTTCTCATTTCAGTGAATTTGGGTAAATAAATATACTATTATTTTCTACAGACATAGAAATATATCCACTCAATAAGTTAAACAAAAGATAGTTCAATGGCAATATCAGTGTTGGCACGGATTTATATATTAATTGCCTGAAGTTGCTTAAATAAGGCATTGGCAGATAAAGACTAAATAGTATAAAATCATGAAAACTATTAAACAGGAAGAATATACCAAACTGAACAGGGCCCTATATGATCTCGAAGATCTGCTGGGATGTATGGGTATAAAAGAATTTTCCTTGTCCCGCGATAAGCACAATATGCGGCTTGATACCGATGCTGAAAATATAGATACTGAATTACTGATTACTTTTTGTAAAAACATAGAACAAATACATCATTCAAAATTTGGCCCCAGGTTGGTTGCTGCCTGAATTGTTAATGACTATCACAGACTATTTATCCTACTCACTGGGTAAAACAGTGCAATAAATATCTCTCGCAAAGTCGCAGAGACGCAAAGTATAATTATTTGATTATTAGTAAATTATATAAAAGTTAAGACCGCAAAGCACTGAATTAATATAAGCACTAATCTATCCCGAGTACAGTATAAATTCCATCATCATTCAGACAGCCTATACAGGTTTGAGGTTTTTTATCTGTAAATTTGCAGCCTAAAATTGTTTTGATGCAATTAACGGGCTTATATGAGCGTGCGCTGCGGTTTGAGTTTTTGAGCGCTGAGGAGGGGATTTATCTTTTTGAACATGCACCGTTGGCGGAACTGATGTATGTAGCCAACGAACTTAGAAAAATCCAGGTGCCGCACGGCAAAGTAACCTGGATCATAGATCGCAACATGAATACCACCAATGTATGCGTGGCTAACTGTAAGTTCTGTAATTTCTACCGTGTTCCCGGCCATCCCGAATCTTATATCACTGACATAGAGACTTATAAACGCAAAATAGACGAAACTTTTAGATATGGCGGCGAACAACTGCTGCTGCAGGGCGGCCACCATCCGGACCTTGGCCTCGCTTACTATGTTGACCTTTTTAAGCAACTGAAGCAATTATACCCCAATTTAAAACTACATGCCCTTGGGCCTCCTGAAATAGCGCATATTACCAAACTGGAAAAAAGCACGCATCACGAGGTATTGAAAGCGCTCATTGACGCAGGCCTGGATAGCCTGCCCGGCGCCGGTGCTGAGATACTTAACGACCGGGTGCGCAAACTGGTATCCAACGGCAAGTGCGGCGCACAGGAATGGCTGGATATAATGCACGAGGCCCATAAACTCGGCCTTACCACCAGCGCTACTATGATGTTCGGGCATGTGGAAACGCTCTATGAACGTTTTGAACATCTTGTAAAGCTGCGCGAAGTGCAGGCTAAAAAGCCGGATGGAGCAACAGGTTTCCTTGCCTTTATACCCTGGACTTTCCAGGATGTGGATACGTTATTGCAACGCATTCGCGGCACTAAAAATCTCACTACCGCCGAAGAATATATACGTATGATAGCCCTAAGCCGCATCATGCTGCCCAATGTGAAAAATATCCAGGCTTCCTGGCTTACAGTGGGCAAGCCTGTTGCGCAGGTATGCCTTAACGCGGGCGCGAACGACTTTGGCTCTATAATGATTGAAGAGAATGTGGTAAGCGCCGCAGGGGCGCCGCATCGCTTTACTGCAAAGGGAATACAGGAGTCCATACGTGAAGCGGGCTTTGAGCCGCAGCTCCGCAATCAGCAATATGAGTTCCGGAATATACCGGAGCAGATAGCTGAACAAGTAATAACTTACTAAAACATAAGTTAAATATCAGGAATATTTCCTTTCGGAGTATTATAACATAAACGGCGTCAGAGACGTCAATACTGTTGGAACGTCCAATGGTTCATCAAATGCAGCCGTTGCTGCTGTCATTGGGGTTGTTCCTGTAAGGCCCGGCAAAGAAGTGATAGACTGGTTTTCCTGCCAGGAAGTTTCTTCGCCATTATAGTAGGATTGTAAAGAAGCCATTGGGGGGATATTATTGGTTATCCATGGGGCAGGGTGTTCAGGCGCGGATGCAAACCCCAAAAACCTCCGCACAAGCCGTGCATAAGAAGCATGGCGTGCTACTACGCTTTGCATCTGCAGCAACTGAGCCAGCAGCGTGCTATTACCCAGTGCATTGGGTGTTTGTCCTATGTATGCATGCACAAAGGTATCTTCAAACACTTCGGCAAACATGATAAAGGTAGGGTAGTCATTAAATACCGCGTATGTACCACCTGCTGTAAAATCATAAGCTCCGGAAACCACGAATAATGGGTTTGCCGATGTTGGATCATAATTTTTAGGCGTGTAAGGTGTGCCACCAAGAGTGGTGATGGTAGCATTTAAATAATTAATGTGCGCTTTTTTCTGGTTTTCCACAGTTAGAAAACCCGCCTGATCTGATGCGGGGATAAGTCCGCCGGTATTATTTGCAATATGGTAATAATTATAAGCGAAGTATTCCAGTTCCAATACAAAATTAAGTACCTGGACAGGGGTAGGGGTTGCGTCTGTAGTTTTACCGGAAGCTTTGGCTTTATTGAAAACAGAGCTGAATACAAGGGGCAAAGCAGCAACTGCCGCTTTGACGCCGAAGGTTTTTAATACCTGCCTGCGCCCTTTAATTTGTTCATATACACCGGGTTCCGCCTGCTCAATTTCGCTTAGAATATTTCTGAAGTTCATCATTTTTTTATTACTAGTTAGGTAATCTGCTTGAGTCAAAGTGAGTATGGATATACGTCTTCGCGGTGGCAAGGACTGTAGCAGGTGAAATTGCCTGGTCTAAGCCATTGCTGTCAACAACATTGCTGCCTGCGAAATTATTATGGTTTAAAATGTCGCGGAAATATGCGGAATGCCTTGCTTCAACGGTAACCATTTTACTCAGCGTTAACACATAGTCCGTGTTGATGAATAAATGGGCCGCTCCGTTGTAACCTGAAATCACCATATCTTCAAAAATAGCGGCGTATGTCAATACGCTGGTACGGTCAGCAAATGTGATAAGTGAAAAATCCAATGATATCGCAGCTATTGCACTTGTCCCCAAAATTCTTTTAAAAAATTCCCGGTGGGCAATCTCCTGATCCCTGACATCGAGCAATAATTGCATTTCACTTTCTGTCATTCCGTAGTATGGGGTGGCATAGGCCTGTGTATAAAAAGCGGCCTCGATTTGCTCCAGTATGTACAAAAAATTAAGCAAACCAATATCCCCGCTACCTATATAGGTATCAGTTGGCCCCGACCGTGAATGGCAGGAAGATACCAGCAGGCCAGCGCCTGCAAGTCCACCGGCAAGCTGAAAAAAACGGCGTCTTGATATATCAGATATTTTATCCGTTTCTTCCGCCTGCATAATTACAGGTGCGTTCTTTATTTCCATACTTTTAATTTAATAGTTCAATACAACAAGACGGCTATAGCTATCCTGGTTAAATTTTATTACAGGGCTTAAAATTAAAAAATACAAGCTTCAAAGCAACATATTTCTTTTGCTTTGAAAAAAAAATTTAACCGAAATATTTTAGCGTCCATGCATCGCAGGAGATAAAGCTATTCAGAAAAATCAGAAAAAAAAAATTTGGAGGGATATTCCATCACATAAGCTATTAATAAATACGATAAATTTTAATAACTCTTCCTGGTTATTTCCATTTTTTACTATTGTAAGCAGTTCTTTTTTACAATGGAATATCCACCCTTATTTGCTTTGAGAAATTTTTTCCCTGGGCGTCTTTGCCGTCAATTTTCCACATAACAGAGCGAAGGGTTACATAAAGTGGTTTTTGATTAAGGGTGCGCACATGATGCACACTGTTCACCATTTCTTCGATTTTTCTCCTGCTGATACGCCTGCGCTTTCCCGCTTTCATTATTGCAGTACGAATTGAACCGGCATTGGCTTCCGGGAAATCCAGTGATTGCGCATCGAGCCCGGAGATCCGGTATTGATTATTACCGCCTTTCAGCGGCTCCCAGTCTGTGGTAGTAGTGAAGGCGTCAAGCTGCAATGTGCCGAGGTTATTTTTCAGCAATACTACCGTCTGATACCGTTGGGATACTTTGGTTATGTTCCCCGTGAGCTTCACCTGGTTGCCATTAATAGTGCCGCTGATAAACGTATATACTGCGCCATTAGCACGCTGCAGGTTTGGATGTCCGGATATTTTCGCCTTAACATTCGTGATAAGTACAGATACATCCTTAAATTCAGCAAGCAGCCCCGAACCTCCGGCTAAAATCAAAGGTGGCGGCGGCGGCGTAATAATCTTCGTCTTTTTAATGGTATCGGGGGTAGTAGTTACCTGTGCCTGGTTTTCAGCAGTATCTTTTATTTCAGAAGAAGGAATATCCGGTTTCAGGTCTGTTACAAGGTCCTGTAGCCTTTGGGGGTCGTGTTCCGTAACAATCGAAGAAGAATCGCCTAAAACTATCGGCCCATGATTTTTAGAGGGCATGTCTTTACAGGAATATAAGGACAAAGCCCATGCAAACAAGCCAATATATGCAATCCTTTTAATCATACAAACCAGATTTCACTTACGAAAGTAGCGTTTCTAAAGTCAAAAGTCAAAAGTCAAAAGTCAAAAAGTGTTAAAGTAAGTTATAATAGTTCGCTTTTTGAAGGCTTTAATACCCTGACAATTTCTGCACACAACTATCTAATCTGCTGCTGGCCATAAAGTTTTGTTCCAGTTCTAAAGCAAATGGTATTGGCGTATCTAAACCTGCACAACGCACAATGGGTGCATCCAGTGATTCAAAACAGTTTTCAGCTATCCATGCCGTCAATTCGCCTCCTATACCACCAGTGAGCGTGTCCTCATGCAGCACTAACACCTTACCGGTGCGCAGCACAGATTCGCGAATAGCCGTGTAATCCAGCGGTAATAAAGTACGCAGATCGAGTATATCAAAGGATACATCGTTATGTTTTGCTGCATAATCCATAGCCCAATGCACCCCCAAGCCATAGGTAATGATACTTATATCACTTCCCTGCTGCACCAGCCTTGCCTTGCCTATTTCAATAGTATAATAACCATCCGGCACATGTCCGCTTATGGCCCGGTATAATGCCTTATGCTCAAAAAACAATACCGGGTTAGGGTCTTCAATAGCTGCTATCATCAGTCCCTTGGCGTCTTCCGGAGTAGAAGGATAGACCACTTTAAGCCCCGGAGTATGCACAAACCATGCCTCGTTGCTTTGCGAGTGAAACGGCCCTGCGCCCACCCCGCCGCCTGTGGGCATTCGTATCACCACATCGGCATTCTGTCCCCAGCGATAGTGTATCTTGGCAAGATTGTTGATGATCTGGTTAAAACCCACTGTTACAAAATCCGCAAACTGCATTTCCATCATCGCCTTATATCCTTTGATGGAAAGCCCTAATGCCGCGCCTACAATAGCGCTTTCACATAATGGCGTATTGCGTACCCGCTCTTTCCCGAAAAGCTGCAAAAACCCTTCGGTCACCTTAAACGCCCCGCCATATTCCGCAATGTCCTGACCCATTAAAATGAGATTAGGGAAGCGTTCCATACTTTCCCGCAGCCCATCGCTGATGGCCTGTATGAATTTCTTTTCCACTCCGGAAGAAGAGGGTTTTACCACTGGCAATGTAACAGGGGCATATACATCTGCCAGTTCTTCCTCCGTGTCAGGCTGAATGTGCGGGGCGTCAAATCCCGCCGCCAGCCCCTCTTCTATTTCTTTTTGTATCGTTTCTTTGATAAGCGCTATTTGTTTGTGGTCAAGTATCTTTTCGTCCTTCAGATACTGTTCAAAATTAATCACAGGGTCTTTTTTGCCCCATTCCACAAACAGTTCTTTGGGCACATATTTTACACCACTGGCCTCTTCATGACCCCGCATACGGAAAGTCATGCATTCCACCAATATGGGCTTCTGTTCATTGATACAATACTGGCGGGCCATAATCAGTTCGTTATAAACTTCAAGGATGTTATTGCCATCAATGGTAATACCCTTCATGCCATATCCTATGGCCTTATCAGCCAGCTGTTTACATACAAACTGCTCGCTTACAGGTGTGCTTAGTCCGTAGCCATTATTTTCTATCAGAAATATTACCGGCAGGCCCCAGACCGCGGCCACATTCAGCGCCTCATGAAAATCGCCCTCGCTGGTGCCGCCATCTCCGCAGAATGCAAGCGATACTTTCTTTTCTTTTTTAAGCTTGTGCGCCAGCGCCACTCCGTCTGAAATAGCCATTTGCGGGCCAAGGTGCGATATCATGCCGCATATATGATATTCATTAGCGCCAAAATGGAAAGACCGTTCACGACCCTTGCTAAACCCTTCTTTACGTCCCTGCCATTGCATGAACAGCTTATCAAAAGGCATTTTACGCGCAGTAAACACACCAAGGTTGCGGTGCATGGGCATAATATATTCATCTTCATCAAGGGCGAGGGTAGCGCCAACTGAAATTGCTTCCTGCCCAATGCCGCTAAACCATTTGCTCACCCTGCCCTGGCGCAGTAATACCAGCATTTTTTCTTCTATGATCCTGGGCTTTACCAGTTCTGTATATAAATGGACGAGTTGATTATCAGTAAAGCTGGTACGGTCAAATTGCATATGTACGATTTGAAAACAAAAGTAATACGGAAATGGGTTGATAGGTTATGTTACATCGGCTTGTAATTGTGTATAAACGATAACTTTGCATCGCCATGTCCAGTTTATTTGAAGAATAGTACATGTTTGCTGGCTTTAGCATAATCAATGAATTAAATTTGATATCCTGATTATAAACATCTCAATTCCCTTACAATTGTTAAAAGTTCCTCTTACTTTCTTCTTATACAATAAAATGTAAAGGAAGTTGTTACTTTTGGAGACAATAATTCAGCCCGCATGGCAATAAATCCAAAAAAGAAAAAGTCGGTTTTACGCGAATGGTTAGACGCCGGTATATTCGCAATAGTTGCCGCAACATTGATTCGCACCTTCTTTTTTGAAGCATATACTATACCTACCGGGTCAATGGAAGGTACTATGCTGGTAAATGATTACCTGTTTGTAAGTAAGTTGTCTTATGGTCCACGCATTCCCATGACGCCACTTGCCGTGCCATTGGTACATAATACTATGCCATTTACGGGTACTAAATCCTACACAGAAGCCGTTCAATGGAAATATCATCGTATTCCAGGTTTCGGGCATGTGGAGCGCAATGACGTAGTGGTATTTAACTACCCATGCGGAGATACCGTAATGGCGGAGGTGCCCGAACAGGATTATTACCAGGCATGCAGGGCGGCAGGCCGGGGCAGGATACTTGATAAATATACCATTATTACCCGACCCATTGATAAAAAAGAAAACTATATCAAGCGGTGTATCGGTTTGCCTGGAGATGTGCTTGAAATAAAAAATGCACGGGTATATATTAACGGGGCCCCAAACATATTATACCCTCATTCCAAACTGAATTATTTAGTAAGGACAAACGGCAGTATGCCGGCTGTTGACGACAACCTGGAAATGACATTAATGATCAATAATGGCCAGTATATTTATAACCTTGCCAATGACCAGGTGGACGTAATAAAAAAAGCGCCCAATGTCGTATCTGTTGACCTGTTTTTAAACACACCCGCAGGAGCGTCGCCTTCCGATCCCGCGGAATGGGTATTCCCGCTTGATACTGCTAATTATAAATGGAACCGTGATAATTTCGGGCCTTTAACCATTCCAAAAGAGGGGGCCACGGTGGATCTTACTTCTCATAATATATCTATTTACCGCCGCATCATCAGGAATTATGAGGGTAATACCCTCGATGAAAAAGATGGTAAGTTCCTGATTAACGGAAAAGAAACCACATCCTATACCTTCAAAATGGATTACTACTGGATGATGGGGGATAACCGCCACAATTCGCTTGATTCAAGGTATTGGGGTTTTGTTCCTGTGGACCATGTGGTAGGTAAGGCATGGTTTGTATGGTTTAGCGGCGGCACAGATGGCATTCGCTGGAAGCGGCTGTTTCACGGCATCCATTCATTGGAGCAGTAGTTTAGTAGAAAGTATTTGGTAGATAGTAGTTAGTCCATAGTAGATAGTCATGAGTAGTGATACCGGTTATCGTTGTTAAATTGTTTGATAGCAGCTATGAATTTTCCAGATGTGAAAATGCTGGCCGGATAAAGATTTGACAACTTTTGAGAAGTTGTCAAATCTGCACAGGCGAAAGTGATAACATGTTGTCTTCTTTTTTGCAAATAGCGCCTATTTATTAATGACCTTACGCTTTTTACAGACAGATTAATAACTAACCACTATCTGCTAACCGCTATCTACTATGGACTAACTACTATCTACTAACTACTATCTACTTCAAATGGACAAACTAAGACTCGACAAATATCTTTGGGCTATACGTATTTTCAAAACCCGTAGCCAGGCAACTGATGCTATAGATGATGGTAAAGTGAAATGGAATAATGCGAATGTAAAACCATCACGGAACGTATCTGTTGGCGACCGTTATACTATTAAAACCCCTGCGCGCCGCTGGACAATAGAAGTAACCGGCTTGTTGCACAACAGGGTAAGTTATGAAGAAGCCATAAAATACTATTCAGATATTACATCAGAAGAAGATAAACAACTAAACCAGCATATAGGTACCAGCTTTTATACCGGAAAACGCTTAAGTAAAACAGGCCACCCCACAAAAAAACAACGGCGCGACCTGGAAGGTTTTTTTGACGGGGATAGTGATTAAGGAACATTGACAAATAAATCCGGCAAGTTGGGCGGTTATTTTTTTCCAATAACCAAAGCTTTTTTTAATAGTCATAGCATATTCAATGGCCAAAGCTTTTGCGAAAGCATGTTAATGAAGGCTATAGCGAAAGGCGCTTTCATAGTTCCTTTGCATAGTTTTTACTGACGCCCATATAAGAAATTGACTATTCCCCCAATACAACAATTGCCGTATCTTTGCACGCAGTTTTCTGATAATGGATGCATATAGAAGGGGTAGATTGAAAATCTGGGCGCCGTTTTTATTGCCACTGGTATTAACCCTTGGTATGGTTATCGGTTTTAAGCTGCGTGATTCTTTGCGTAGTAAACGCCGGCTGGATGAAATAATAGACCTCATTAAAGACAAATACGTTGACACAGTAAATAATAAACTGCTTTATAAAGACGCCCTTGGCGGCATACTCAAATCTCTTGATCCCCATACTGTATTTATTCCTGTTGAAGAGGTGCAGGGCGTAAATGACGACCTTGACGGTGGTTTCTCCGGCATAGGTGTTGAGTTTTCCATTATCCGCGATACCATAGAGGTAACCAATGTTATAGAAAATGGCCCTTCTGCACATGCCGGGGTGGAAACAGGCGACCAATTTATAAAAGTGGGTGATAGCCTTGTTGCAGGGATTAATATTACTTCAGGCCGTATTATTCGTTTGCTGAAAGGCCGGCAGCACAGTGATATATTTGTTACCATCAGGCGCCCGGGAATTGATTCATTAAAGCATTTCCCGATTACCCGCGACATAATACCCATTTATAGTGTTGATGCGAGTATCATGCTGGATAGTATTACCGGGTTTATTAAGATAAACCGGTTTAGCGCCACTACTTATGATGAATTCAGCACAGCGCTGAAAAAGCTGATGGCACAGGGTGCCAGCCGGCTGGTACTGGACCTTCGCGATAATCCGGGTGGATATTTAGATGCCGCCACATCCATTGCTGATAATTTCCTCGATGACAATAAACTGATTGTTTATACAAAGGGTTTACACGCGCCAAAAACCGAGTATAAAGCAGGCGAAAAAGGTGTGTTTGAAAGCGGGAGGCTGGCTGTTTTAGTGGATGAAGGTTCTGCATCTGCCAGTGAGATACTGGCAGGCTCAATCCAGGATTGGGACAGGGGCGTGATTTTAGGCAGGAGATCCTTTGGAAAAGGGCTGGTGCAAAAACAATATGAATTGCCTGATGGATCTGCATTACGCCTTACCATAGCTAAATATTATACTCCATCCGGCCGCTGCATACAGCGCTCTTTCGCTAAAGGCAGGGATGCTTATATGAATGACTATGAAAAAAGATTTGAAACCGGCGAACTTACCGGTAATGACAGCATTTCGCCAGGGGATACAATGCGTTACTATACCTCAAATCACAGGCTGGTGTATGGCGGCGGCGGTATAAAGCCCGATGTGTATGTTCCTTATGATACATCTCATCTGTCATCCGGATTATATACAATGATATACAGCCCGGAAATGAAAGCGGCGATATGGGATTACTTCATACATAACCGGGCAAAGCTCAAATATAAGAGTATCGCGGATTTCATACAGCATTTTGACGGACAGGAACAGGTAAAAGATAATTACCTTGCAATGCTTGAGCCTGCCATTCGTAAAAAGGTTATTAAAGAACTTTCCAAACCTGTAAATGATGATTACCTGTTACTTCAGGTAAAGGCACAGGTAGCGCGGTTCCTGTTCCGGGATAATGGATACTATGCCATAAGCCTGAAGGAAGATAATGTAGTGAATAAAGCACTTGAAGTATTGAACAGCGACCAGTATTCACAATTGATAAGCGGGAAGTGAGTCCAGCCACTTAATATTTTCCACATCGCAGGCGTCCGCGCAAAAAGTCTGGTGGCCATTGGTAAGCAGCCAGTAATTACTTTGTACAATGCGTTGGTAATTGAGTAACTGGTGCAGTGTTTTTTCAGAGACAGGCACTTCCGGCGCTTTACATTCCACCAGCATCCAGGGCTTATGATCGCGGCTATATACCACTATGTCAAATCGCTTGCTGAGATTACCTACAAGTATAGTTTTTTCAACTGCCAATAAAGAAGCGGGGTATTGCATCACGCAAGTTAAATATTGTATCATATACTGCCGCACATGCTCTTCCGGAGTAAGGATTATCCATTTTTTGCGGATAGGGTCAAAGACAGATGTCTTATCATCTGTACGTTGTAGTTTTAATTGGATGTTGGAGAAGTTAAGGGAAATCATTTAATGTCAAAAGTATTAACTTTCTGATTATTAATTTTTTGATAAATCAATATTGTATGATCTCTGCTCACTTCCGCATTTCTCTTTTGACTAATGAAAACATCTTATCTTTAATCTATGAAAACCAAAAAAGAGATTGTAGAAAACTGGCTGCCGAGATATACAGGGCAGGCGCTCAAAGATTTTGGTGAATACATACTACTATGCAACTTCAGCAATTATGTAACGCTTTTTGCCGAGATGCATAAAGTGCCTGTTGTTGGTTTAGACAAACCTATGCAATGCGCTACTGCTGCGGATATTACTATCATAAACTTTGGTATGGGCAGCCCCGGCGCGGCAACAATGATGGATTTGCTTTCCGCCATCACTCCCAAGGCTGTTCTGTTTCTTGGTAAGTGCGGTGGGCTGAAAAAGAAAAATAAAGTGGGAGACCTGATCCTGCCAATCGCAGCAATAAGAGGCGATGGTACCAGTAATGATTATTTTCCGCCTGAGGTGCCTGCATTACCCTCATTTGCATTGCAAAAAGCTATTTCCACCACCATCCGCGACTATAAACGCGATTATTGGACCGGCACTGTATATACCACCAACCGGCGCGTATGGGAACATGATGAAGTATTCAAAACATACCTGAGAAAAATACGCGCGATGGCGATAGACATGGAGACCGCAACCATATTTACTACCGGCTTTTTTAATAAAATACCCACCGGCGCATTGCTGCTTGTATCAGACCAGCCCATGGTGCCGGAAGGTATAAAAACAACGGACAGTGATACCCTCGTTACAAAAAATTACCTCGAAACACACCTCCAGATAGGCATAGATTCATTAAAGCAACTGATAAACCAGGGGCTTACAGTAAAGCACCTGAAATTTTAATGCCCGGGGAAAATACCATATTGTCAGTAAGTGGCCTGAGGGTAACATTCACAGGTAAAGAAACATTTACTGCGGTCAATAATATTTCCTTCACACTAAGTAAGGGCAAGACGCTCGCAATAGTAGGTGAAAGTGGTTCAGGGAAATCACTGACTGCTCTTGCATTGATGGGCTTGTTGCCAAATACGGCAGTTCTTCAGGGAGATTTACTGCTGACTGCAAACGGTATTGGATCACAACTCACGGATCATAACTTACAGATAATAAGAGGCAGAGATATCGGGATGGTATTCCAGGAGCCAATGAGTTCGCTGAACCCTGTTATGAAGATTGGCAAACAACTTGCAGAAGCGATACTTACCCACCAGAAAATCACAAATACCGCAGGTAAGCAGCTTGCCATAGACTGGCTGGATAAAGTGCATTTGCCTGAACCCGAGAAAATGTATGACCGATATCCGCACCAGCTGTCAGGCGGACAAAAACAGCGGGTGATGATAGCTATGGCGATGTGCAATCATCCTGCCCTGCTGATAGCGGATGAACCTACAACCGCATTGGATGTTACTGTGCAACAGGAGATAATGCGGCTGATGCATTTTTTGCAGCAGGAGCATCAGTCGGCCATGATATTCATTACTCACGACCTTGCGCTTGCTGCAACGATTGCCGATGAGGTGCTGGTAATGTATAAAGGAGAAATGATGGAGTACGGCCCTGCATTACAAGTATTGAAAAAACCTCAGCACCCATATACGCAGGCATTACTGGCTTGTAAGCCTTCCCCAGATAAAAAGGGTTATCGGCTGCCCATAGTTGCAGACTTTTTGGAAACGGATAAAATACAACAGCTGCCTGTAATACAAGTTCAGGCAACTTCTACTCAGGTTCACTCATCAACGCCTGAAACATTGCTCACTGTCAATAATCTGCGGATATGGTTTACGGAACACAAAAGCCTGATGGGCAAGCCACTTAGTTATTTTAAGGCGGTTGATGATGTTTCATTCAAAATTAATAAAGGTGAAGTGATGGGGTTAGTGGGAGAAAGCGGCTGTGGTAAAAGTACATTAAGCCGTGCGCTCGTGGGATTGTTGCCAGCTCATAGCGGAGAAATACAGTTTAATGGGGAAGACCTTGTGAAGATACCAGCTAAAGAATGGAACAGGATAAGGCGGCAGATACAAATGATCTTCCAGGATCCCTACTCGTCACTTAATCCCCGCATGACGATCGGAGATATGCTTGCAGAGCCGATGATGGTACACGATATGGTTGCTAAAAATGAAATGCGTAGAGAAGCACTGCGGTTGCTCGACCTGGTACAACTGCCAGCAGATTCTTTCCATCGTTATCCCCACCAGTTTTCAGGCGGCCAGCGGCAACGGATAGGGATTGCCCGGGCCCTTGCGCTGCGGCCTCAATTGCTGATATGCGATGAAAGTGTTTCCGCGCTTGATGTAAGCATACAGGCGCAGATACTGAACCTGCTCAAAGACCTGCAGCAGGAATTTCAACTTACCTATCTCTTTATTTCCCACGACCTTTCCGTTGTTCATTACATCAGTGATCGGGTAATGGTGATGCATAACGGAAAGATAGTGGAGAGCGGAGATGCAGAGCAGGTGCTGATGCGGCCACAGGATGCATATACGAAGACACTGATTGAAGCAATACCTGAACGTTTTTAATAAAGGGCAGATTTTTGCCCTCAAAAGTATTATTATGATACAACACATACAGCTTACGGAAATTATCCTTTACGTCAGCGACCAGGAAAAAAGTAAAGAGTTTTACGAACACATTTTTCGTGCGAAAGCGGACCTGCATGTTCCCGGAATGACAGAGTTTATGATTTCAGGCAATTGTAAATTAGGGCTTATGCCCGAGGCTGGAATAGCTAAACTTCTTACCGGCAAAACACCGCATCCTGCAACAGGCAATGGAATACCGAGGTGCGAGTTGTACTTATACGTTGATGACATCGCATATGAGTTTGAAAATGCGCTGGAAAATGACGCAAAACTTATACAACCGGTTACCAATATGGACTGGGGAGACTGCGTTTGTTATTTTTCAGACCCGGATGGGCATATTATTGCATTTGCCCAAAAGATTATGCAATAGGTTTTCAAATGTGGTTCTTTGATTTCTTTGTGTGAATTTTTTATCAATGAAAGCAATATCGATTTTCCACTATCTAATGCCTGAACAGTTTTAATTCTGTAATGAATTTGTAATCCTTGGTATTATAGGTGAATAGCTCTAAATCCGATTCGATAGCTGTTGCTGCAATTAGCCCATCGGGGATTGCAAGGTTATGACTCAACGAATATACCTGTATCAGTGAAATTGCTTTGTAAGTGATATAATGATCGATTGGAATAATGTTAAACCGCTCAATATTCTTATTGATTTTTACCAATTCAATTTTGTTTATTGCACCACGGACCAGTTCCATTTTTGTGATGGCCGAAATACAAACATTGTCAAGGCCGATCTCTTCTTCAAGAGCTGATTTAGTTGACATATACCGGATATTGGCCCTGTCTAAATAGTCAATCATGACATCGGTATCACAAATTATTTGTGTCGCTGCCATGCTTCCTTTCTTAATTCTTTAGCATCAATATTTTTTCCCGTAAACACATCACTCATCTCAGAGATATCTATCGAAGAATCACCACGTACAACAGTTACCCCATTAATGGTAAAAGTGTTATCAGGAAGTTTGTCCTTCTTTTTAGTTTTTGGCTTTGAAATGATAAAGTCAAAATACTTTGAAAGGTCTTTTAAAGCTTCCAGTGTTTTCGGGTTTTTATATGTTATGGTAACTTCCGGCATTTCCTGGTATTTTTTTACAAAGATAAGCACTTTATATATTACCTCGCAGAGTTCCTGTAAAAACTGTAATTTCGGCCTTTCGCAGTTATGAGGCAATTTCTGACACTACTCTTTTTATCACTCCTTTGCTTTTCTTCCTGCAAGAGAAAGCAGGCTGATATTCTTGCGGATATCAGGAAGAATTACACGGAAATAAACAATAATCTTAAGGACTATACCCGCAAGCAGGTGGATGACATAACATCAGCCATTAACGGATCTATTACAGGGTATTACCGCGATGATGAGATAAAGAAAATTAATTCAGAACATTATTCTGATACCTGCAGGACATTTTCAGAATATTATTTTGATGACGGCATGTTGATATTTATCATCAGGCAGAATTACGTTTATAATAAACCCAGAACCTATACCGAAGAAAAGGCAAAAGCAAATAATGATAGTGTTTGGTATGATGATAAAAAAACCAGGCTGGAAATAAGCAGGTTTTATTTCGACAAGAATAAGCTCATCAAATGGCTTAACCCGGATAATATAGATATCCCCGTCAATACTGCGGAGTTTATCAATATGCAATCAGCGTTATGGGCGGAAACAGTAATCCTTATCAAACAGTTGAAGGAGCAAACCCCAAACCCCTAAAACCCCCAGCCCCTGAAGGGGAGCTTCTCCTCGTTTTCTGCTTGCATATTTAAATTTATAGCAATACTTTGGCGCCTCTTTAGATTTGTGTACAAATATTATCTCCACTTTTAGGGAATGTTGTTTTTTTTCTTACCGCTAAATGTGGTAATTTTGCCGCGATTTATATCATTTTTATTTTAAATTAATATGTCGGGACAACTTAAAGAAGTACGTAATCGTATAAAATCAGTAACGTCAACCCAGCAGATAACCAAGGCTATGAAGATGGTGAGCGCTGCCAAACTGCGCCGCGCACAGGACGCCATCATACAGATGCGCCCATATTCCAGAAAGATGCAGGAAATGCTGGGTAATATAGTCAGTGGTTCTTCATCTGACGCAAATATGCCGTTGGCAGATGAGCGCCCGGCCGAGCGCATACTGATGATACCTATTACCAGCGACCGCGGCCTTTGCGGAGGCTACAATGCCTATGTTATCAAGCTTACCCGCGAGATCATCACTACTAAATATGCAGCCCAGCATGCCAAAAAGAATGTAACTATTCTGCCTCTCGGCAAAAAAGGTTATGAATACTTCCTGCGAAACAATTACAAAGTGGTGGACAACTACTGGAATATATTTGCAGACCTTAGTTTTGATAATGTGCGCAAGGCGGCAGTATATGCCCAGCAAGCTTTTTTGAATAAGGAATATGACCGTGTGGAACTGGTATATAGCCAGTTTAAAAATGCCGGTACACAGATTTTTACAGCCGAGCCATACCTGCCGATACCCAAAGCAGAGAAAAAGAAAGGCGCCAAAAGCTCCGACTTTATTTTTGAACCTTCCATGGGCGTGCTGCTGCAGGAACTGATGCCTAAAATACTGAATACTCAGGTATTTAAGGCTATATTAGACGCTAACGCTTCTGAGCATGGCGCTCGCATGACTGCTATGGATAAAGCGAGTGAGAATGCCAACGACCTGCTGAAATCGCTGAAAATCAGCTATAACCGTGCCCGCCAGGCTGCCATTACTACCGAACTTACAGAAATAGTGAGTGGTGCAGCTGCATTGCAAGGATAGTTTTTTTGTGAAATTTGACTTGGAGGCCCAATTTGTTTAAGCCCCCGTTTCTATATTTAAAAGCCTCGTGAAAGCGGGGCTTTTGAGATCCCTTAAGGCTTCCGAACCCAAGACCCTCCCGTTAAAACCGGGATGTTCTACGCTTTTTCAATCATTTGTTCAATGTATTTGCGGGATTTCCTGTTCTTTATTTCAGGTTCCCTTCTCTTCGCATCCGGTAAAGAATCAAATTGTTCCGTATATTTTAATTCCCACGGAATTCCGGTTGATGTAAAAGTAGAATGGCCAATATTATGCTCATACAATCTTCTTTCAAGATTGGTACATGCACCAACATAATACTTGTTTACCCTGGCTGAATAAATGATATACACAAATGCCTTAAAGCAAAAAAGCCTCTTAAAGATAGAAAGCTTTTTGTTTCAAAAGTGGCTTCGTTGGGACTCGAACCCAAAACCCTGTTCCACAGTTTATCCACAATTTTAATGACGTTGCAATTATCCTCCCTGTAAATAAATAGATTTGCAGCCCGCACCAGGTGAGTGTAGGTGCTTATGAAAACATGGCTGTTAAAAGTAAAAATATCCCATCCGCTAAAGGCCAGGTAACCAGCCGGGTTGTTTCCCGTACCGCTAATGTCAAATTTGAGATTGGTTTTATGTTAGACGTTGTGTCCGACAAATACCGCATCGGATTTGAATTAGCGGTAGTGAAGGTGTTTGAAGCAAATGGCAAAAGGGTTTTTAAAAATCTGGACATGGCAGCAAAGGAAGCTAAACTACTGCTGGCGCATTGCCCGGCTGATATATTCGGGCTGCTCCAAAGCATGGCCGATGGCGGCGTGTTGCAACATCTTGCAAACGATGGCTACAGCTACCTGCTTAATTACGCCGAGCCCTGGCCGCATTTCACCGATAATGCAAGACGATCCCTCAGGAAGTACTACGCCGGCCAGCTGACGTTATTATGGCCATGGCTGTGTCAGCAGAAACATACATACATTGTAAAAAGCAAAAATTTCATCCATTCCGAGATACATTCCGTCATCCTCGCTTCACAATTGCTGCAATTTGGCTTCAGGGTGGATGAAGAAAGAAGGAGCATTTTAATAAGGCTGCAAAAAAAGGTGGACGGCGCACTGCAGGCTTCAGAAAAACTGCGCATGCATGGCGGCTTTATTTTCGAGACAGAAGGCGCATTATACCTGCCCGATCATCTGCCGGACGCCGAAATTGTCAGGCAATTTGAAAAGGGGGACATGATCGTGCCGGTGCAGAACAAAGAGCGCGTCATCAGAACTATTATCCCCCAACTGCTGCGTAACTATTATGTGGATGCTCCGGCTTCTTTGCTGGCCGAATCACTAATAGTAAAGCCGGTGCCGCAGGTGCTGTTCAAGGAAATGGACGAGAAGTTCCTGGTGCTGCAACCGCGGTTCGATTATAATGGAACAGTGGTAAATTTCGATAACGCTCCGGAGAATATTATACAAAAGTCAGCAGATGGCCGCTGGTGTGTCATTGAAAGGAACATGACACTCGAGAAAAAATTCTTCGACTCCCTGCGGCCACTGCATCCTCAGTTTCAGAAACCAACACTCAGCCATTTTTTTTACCTGCTTTTTGAGCATACCACGCGTGGCAACTGGTTTACCGAAACTGTGTCTGGCCTGCTGGATGCTGATATACTGGTGCAGGGTGTGCAGGAGCTGAAAAAGCACCGGCACAATACCAACAAGGCTAAATGGAAAGTAAGCGCGGGCAGCGGCATAGACTGGTTCGATATGGAGGTCATAGTGTCTTTCGGCGCGGAGATTATTCCTATACACGACATACGCCGCGCATTACTCAAAGGCCAGAATATCGTTACCTTGGGCGATGGCGCTTTCGGGATGCTGCCCGATGAATTTCTGAAGCAATACGGGCCGCTGATAAAAATGGCGCGCGAGCAGGCGGATGGCAAACTACGCCTCAGCAAGCTGCTTTATACACTGCTCGGGGAACTGCCCGAACACGAAAGGAGCGAGGCGGTGACAAGAGAGATAAAACAAAAAAAACAGCAACTGGAGCGCATCGGAAGTATTGAGTCCGTTCAGCCGGGCAAGGAGATAAATGCACAGTTACGGCCTTACCAGGTGAGTGGCTTTCAGTGGTTCCATATGCTTGATGAACTGGGATGGGGCGGCTGCCTTGCCGATGATATGGGGCTTGGCAAAACCCTGCAGGCCATTACCTTTCTACAATACCTGCAGGGAAAATACAAAACTGCTACGCACCTGGTTATTTGCCCTACATCCCTCATCTATAACTGGGAAAGCGAACTGCAGAAATTTTGCCCTTCACTCCGGTACCATATTTATTATGGCGCAGGCAGAACGCTCACGGCAGAGCACTTCCGGGAAAACGATGTCATCATCAGCAGTTACGGTGCTGTCAGGAACGATGTGGCAGAGTTGCGCCAGTTCGATTGGCATTATATTTTCCTCGACGAGAGCCAGGCGATAAAAAATCCGGACTCGCTCACTGCAGGTGCATTACAACTGCTCAAAAGCAGGAACAGGATGATACTAAGCGGTACGCCTGTTCAGAATAACACCTTTGACCTTTTTGCCCAATTCAATTTTCTGAATCCCGGCTTGCTTGGTACACGTGATTTTTTCAAAAAAGAATTTGCCAACCCCATAGACAAAGAAAATGATACGCTGAAAAGTGCGCAGCTACGGAAGATGGTATATCCATTTCTGTTGCGCCGCACCAAGGGGCAGGTAGCCAAAGACCTGCCCGACAAAACCGAAACGGTTATATGGTGTACTATGGGCCGTGAGCAAATGGCCGTCTATGATCAGTACAAGAATACCGTTCGCCTGGCCCTGCTCGAAAAGATTGAGGAAGTGGGTATGGGCAAGGCAGGGATTGACGTACTGCAGGGACTGCTGCGCCTCCGGCAAATATGCGACAGTCCCGTATTGCTCAAAGACGATAAAATAAAAACGAAGAAAAGTGCAAAGATAGATGAACTGATGCGCGAGATAGAAGAGAATGCCGGTGGCCACAAAATGCTCATTTTCTCACAATTCACCGAAATGCTGCACCTGATAGAAGATCACCTGCGCCGCGAAGCGTTACCCTATACTTATCTGGATGGCAGCACCCCCGCTGAAAAGAGACAGGAAGCGGTGGAACGCTTCCAGGAAGACCCTGCAATCCGTGTATTCCTCATATCGCTTAAGGCAGGGGGAGTGGGGCTTAACCTCACCGCAGCAGATTACGTCTATATCGTTGACCCGTGGTGGAATCCCGCTGCCGAACAGCAGGCCATAGACCGCACTCACCGCATCGGCCAGGTCAATAAAGTATTTGCCTACAAAATGATTTGCAAAGACACCGTGGAAGAGAAAATACTTCAGCTACAGCAAAAGAAAAAACAACTCGCTTCTGACCTTATATCGGAAGATGCCGGCTTCATTAAGAAACTGACTAAGGATGATGTTGCCTTTTTGTTTAGTTAGGTATAACGCGCTACTAAAATAACGTGAGTTCGGAGTTTTAATAATTGAAAATCAATTAGTTGCAACTCTCCATAACGTGTGTTTTTATATCACCCTTTCTGGGTTTTGCAATTTTTGAATTTCATTTTCTATAATAATGTCATCCCTATCGGGATTTTGCCCTTGTTGGTCGAATTTCAAACAGTAAACCGTCGAACTGTTAAAATAGACAATATCAAATATCAGCGCAATTTTCGGTAGTGTCTCAGTTTGAATGTTAACGAAATGTTAGAGTAAACAAATTACCCCATAAAGCAAAAAAGCCTCCTGAGATCAGGAAGCTTTTTGTTTCAAAAAGTGGCTTCGTTGGGACTCGAACCCAAGACCCTCCCGCTAAAGAAGCGGGATGCTCTACCCCTTCTCAATCAGGTTTTCAATGTAAATGCGGGATTTCCTTTTCTTTATCTCACTTTCTCTTCTTTTCGCTTCCTGTAAAGAATTAAATTGCTCTGTGTATTTTAATACCCATGGAATTCCGGTAGATGTAAAAGTAGAATGGCCAATATTATGCTCATACAATCTTCTTTCGAGATTAGTACATGCTCCAACATAATACTTATTCACTTTTTCAGAGTAAATGATATACACAAATGCCATAAAACAAAAATGCCCCCTAAAGATAGGAAGCATTTTTTGTTTTCAAAAGTGGCTTCGTTGGGACTCGAACCCAAGACCCATACATTAAAAGTGTATTGCTCTACCAACTGAGCTACGAAACCATAAAAAAAGAACTGTTATACTAAAACTATTTTGACTCGAACCCAAAAGACCCTCCCGCTAAAGAAGCGGGATACTCTACCAACTGAGCTACGAAACCATAAAAAAAGAACTGCATTACTAAATTATTTTGACTCGAACCCAAGACCCTCCCGCTAAAGAAGCGGGATGCTCTACCAACTGAGCTACAAAACCATAAAATAAGAACTAAATATTTCCATCCACTTCCGTGTTTGGGAGTGCAAAGATACGCATCTATGGTTTTCCACAAAATCTTTTTAAAATAAAGTTGCCCAGACCTCTGAAAACCTTTACAGGCAATCATTTTAAAATATTTAAATAACTTAATTATCATGCAAAACCAAACTAATTAGCCTATAAAGGCAAAAGTTATTTACAGTCCATCTCTCTTTAGGGCGGGGGTGGCGGGGTTTAAAAATTAAACAGCACTTTTACGTTCAGCAGCCTTGATGTGAGCCTGTTGGGCACTGCAAAGGTATTCTGTGTTGTCCAGTCTTCTATCCATGTATAGGAGAGGGTATTCTGGATACTTAACAGGTTAAATACTTCCAGGCTGGCCCATATACTTTTTATATTATTAAAGAAACTGTGCGCAGGATGCTCTTTCCGGGTTACATCAAGCAGCAGGGCGGAGAAACCTATATCCACCCGCTTGTAATCGGGCAGGCGGAGTATATCCTGGTAAAGATGGCCTATGGGCGGGCCTACCGGCAGTCCGGTAGCATATACTGCATTTATATGCACTTTGAAATTTTTGTTGCGGGGCAGATAATCTTCAAAATACATACCGAGCGTAAACCGCTGGTCAGACGGCAGCGGAAAATAATTATTATAACCCGGATAGACTGCGCTGTCAGTTATCTTTTGTTCTGCCTTCATCACACCTATGCTGATAAAGGAAGTAGCGTCCTTTACAAGGTCGCCATACAGCCGCAATTCTCCGCCATATACATAACCTTTCGCGTCATTCTTGCCGGTGTACCTGATACGCACATTGTCATACATATATGGGTCAAGGTCCCATAGGTTTTTATAGTAGGTTTCCGCTTTGATCTTGAATGGCCGGTTTAACATTTTGAAATTATAGTCGGCGCCCAATACCACATGATAGGATTTTTGCGCTTTCAGCGCTTTATTCACACCGCCTTCCAGGTCGCGCATTTCACGGTAAAAAGGCGGCTGGGCGTATAGCCCGGTAGAAAAAGAAAACACAATATCCTTTTTCCAGTAAGGCTTGTAAGCCAACTGTGCACGCGGACTGATAATAAATTCCTGGTTGAGATCGCTGTAATTAAAACGTACTCCTGCAACGGCGGTAATCCTGTTTGCAGAATCAAAATGTATATTATCCTGCACAAAACCGCTCATCCGCACATAATTAAAGCTGGTTGCGGAATTAAAGAAGTAAGCCATATTCAGGACTGTTGGATTATAGGGCTGAGTAAATGCCGCCGAATCCCTGCGCTCCCATTGATGCAGGTCATCAGTGATATTAGTAACGGTACCGTTTGCGCCAAACTGGATAAAATTCTTCTTCATGTCATAGGATCCCCGGAAACCAACATCACCGACATTTACATTCAGATAATTACGGGCGTAGTCCTGTATGCCGCCCGTTCCGAGATACGTTTTTATCTGCCCGAAATCTTTTTTGCTTTGATCTGTCTGCAACTCGCCAAAAAGATACTGTCCGTTTATATCATAAGTTTCGTATTCATTGGTTTGAAAACCGGATGCGAGGAATTTTATTTTAAAGCGGGAAGAATCGGGGTGATAGGTGGCTGATATACCTGCAAAGCGCGAATCGAACTGGTCAAATTCACTGCCGTCATAAAAAACATCCAGTTGATATGCCTGGTTCAATACGCCAAAACTTGACACCTGCGATTGTGGGAAAAATGTGAACCGGTTGCGTGCGTAATTGCCTATCACTTCCATTTCCCATTTACTGTTGAAACGATAGTTGATAAGCCCCTGTATATCTGTGAAGGAAGGATTGTAAACGCCCTTGGTAGGCTGGGATTGAAGCAAATATTGATTGCTCTTCTGCCGCGCCCCAATGAGGTAAGTGAGTTTTTGGTTTTTAGATGCCCCCTCCAGGTGCATGCTGGCCCCAAGCAGGCTCGCAGTTACCGAACCGGCAAATTGCGTTGGCCGTTTATAAGCCACATCCAGCACGCTGCTCATCTTATCGCCATACTTTGACTGGAAACCACCTACCGAGAAATTAATATTAGATACCAGGTCAGGATTGATAAAACTCAAGCCCTCCTGCTGCCCTGCGCGAACCAGGAACGGCCTGTAAATTTCAAAGTCATTTACATATACCAGGTTCTCGTCATAGCTGCCACCACGCACACTGTATTGGGCGGTCAATTCATCATGAGATCCAACAGCCAGCTTAATCAAACCTTCCACCCCGCCAATTGTACTCGGCATATAATCCACCTTACTTATGTCCAGATAAACATTGCCGGCCTCAGTCCTTTTACGTTCGCTTGTTTTGGTAAATGCCTTTAATTCATTTGCATTTTCTTTCAGGGTTATATCAATAGTCCGTGTTTCACCAGCCGCAAGCGATAAGTGCCTTGTCTGCATCAGGTAGCCGGCATATCCAAATACTATTGTCAGATTCTTGTCTGCCGTTACTTCCAGGGTATAAAAGCCTTTAGTATTAGTATAAGTACCTATACCGGTTACATTGTCTGCCACTACAGCCTGCTCCAAAGCCTTGCCCTTCTCATCACGCACAATGCCGGTGATAGTAGCCCGTTGTGCATAAGCGCACACCAGTGAAAACAATAAAGTTATAGAAAGAATTACCCGCTTTGGAAGCATATTATGACTTAAACGTAATGAATGTAACTTTATTTCCCAACCCCCTTTAATCTTTTTATCGTATCCTTCGGATCTGGCGAAGAAAATACAGTATTCCCTGCAACAAGCACATCAGCCCCTGCAGCTATAATTTCTGCGGCATTTTCAAGAGTAACGCCACCATCTATTTCTATCAGCGTATTGCTTCCGGCTTTGGTTATCAGGTCTTTTGCCTGGCGTATTTTGTTATAAGTGAGCGGTAAAAATTTTTGTCCGCCGAAGCCCGGATTAATACTCATTACCAGCAGCAGGTCTATTTCATGTATGAAATCCCTCACCATTTCAACCGGTGTGTGCGGGTTGATCGCCAGGCCAGCCTTCATACCCAGCGTTCTTATAGCTGTTAGTGTACGATGGATGTGGTAACCTGTTTCGTAATGCACAGTCACATAATCAGCGCCTGCATTTTTAAATTCCACCAGGTAGCGCTCCGGATCCTCCACCATCAGGTGCACATCGAAGGTTTTCTTTGCCCGCTTTTTCATCTGGGCAATAATGGGCATACCATAACTGATATTCGGCACAAAGCGGCCATCCATTACATCCAGGTGAAACCAGTCGGCCTCACTTTCATTTATCATATCTATTTCCGCTCCCAGTTTCATGAAATCAGCGGAAAGCATTGATGGCGCTATTATTGGCATGTTTTTTAAATTCAAAAGTTAAAATTCAAAATTCAAAAGTGTATTTCCTGATTGTAATCCTGAGCGTGCCGAAGGGCCAGTCAAAATATTACTTCCTTCCTTTAATCCGCTTTAGCGCTTCCTTGGGGCTGCTGTAACTGCTGTCTAAGGATACCGCCATATTATAATCAGTAACCGCGTTTTTTATACTGTCCATCATTTCGCTGCACAAGCCCCGGTTGTAATATGCCGCAGGGTTTGTCGGGTCTATTTTCGTTACAATGTTATATTGCCGCCATGCCTTTTGCACCGAGTCTTCCTGCATGAGTATGTAACCCATATTAAAGTATGCATCCGCAAAATGGGTGGATTTAAGAATACACTTTTTATATTCTTCCTTAGCTGCCGCAAAGTCTTTTTTATCCTGGTAATATACACCTTTCGCAAAAATGGGGAAAATATCCGTGGAATCCATTTTATAGGCATTGTCAAGATACCGCAGCGATACAGGGTCTTTTTTGGCGCTGTACATCAGCCCGAGCTGCACCACTGCTTCCCGATAATCAGGTGATTCCTGCACCGATGTCAGGAAGTTGGATATGGCTTTCGCAGTATCCCTCATATCCTTGTACACCATGCCTTTCAGAAAGTATGCCTCCGGATTATGCACATCCTTCATCAGCACAATATTTATCTCCTGGAAAGCCTTTTGATAGTTCTTTATGTACAAAAACAGCTTGGCCATTTTCAGGTGCGCCTTGCGGTCAGTAGGGTTTTTCGCTACGGCCTTTTGTATCCATTCCACCGAGCCGCTGATGTCTTTGTTTTCAAACAGCAGGTCGCCCACAGCGCTGTAATATTCAGCCCTGCCTGTATCTAATGAGGCCGCCATTTTGTAATCCTTTATTGCCAGTGTGTCCAGCTGCATTTTATGCAGCATAGTTCCCCTTTCAAAATACAAACCTGCATCCTTAGGTGAATTACTGATTTGCTCCGTAATATTTTTCAGCTTAGGGTCGCTTTGAAAAACAGGGTCAGTAACAGCAGCCGTATTTTTCACTGTATTATTTTTGCAGCCAATAAAAAGCATTATCCCTAATACAAGCGGGAAATACTTTATCCATATTTTCATTCCGCAAACTTATTAAAAACTACACTGAAAAACGGGAATAAGTTAACGGCACATATATGATTAATTTTATTTAATTTAATAATTTTTGTGCCATGTCTTCATTGCTTCTGCTATATTTCAGAAACGGGCACCGTTCAGCAACAGGATTACTTTCGGGCCCAATCAAAATCCCAGGGATAAGTACTAACTCATTACGAGGCTTAAATCCAGTAATAGAAAACAGGACTTCGTACTGCAAAAATGCACCGTACTTCAAAAAAATCCAACTCTCAGCTCTCTGCCCCCGTCATTCGCCATGCCATATTTCAGGATTGATAGCTATCCGTTTAAGTATTTCAATGGACATAAAAATGTTTGTTTACAAAATTTAAACAGCACACTCTACTTCCCAAATACAGCTTCCATCATCACCTTAGTAAAAGTATCCCAGGTATATTTCTTCTTTTCGTTAAGGATATTTTGGTGCAGGTCTGTGATAGAGTTTGGCTGGTAAAATTTAAGAATAGCATCTGCGATAGATTTAGGATTGGGTTCGGCCACAAATCCCACTTTGCCATCTGGCACAACTTCTGCCAGCCCGCCCACATTGGTAACTACCATTGGTTTTTCAAAGTGGAAAGCGATTTGTGTAATACCGCTTTGCGTAGCGTGCTTGTATGGCTGCACCACCACATCTGCTGCGCTGAAATAATAGCGCACCTCGCTGTTGGGAATAAAGTCTGTTTTTAAATGGACTACTTTTTGCAGTTGGTGCTTTTCAATAATGCGGTTATTATTAGCTTCTACGTCTTTATTATAGTATTCCCCTGCCGCTATCAGCTCTATACCCGCCTTCCTTATGCGTTCATCGGCCATTGCTTCCAGCAGCAGATCTAGGCCCTTGTATTCCCGTATGAAGCCAAAGAAGAGCATGTATTTTTTACTGGCGTCGAGTTGCAGTTTAGTGCAGGCTTCCTGCTTGCTCACGGCTTCATTATAGCTGTCATAAATAGGGTGGGGGGTAAAGCAGGATGGTTTATCTGTAAAGGTTTTTACATCCTTCAATACATCCTTGCTCATGGTTACAAATGCATCCACGGCCTTGATGAAATATTTGGTGAACTGAGCATCACCAGGCCGCTTCTCGTGCGGTATTATGTTATCAACTATGCAGAGTACACGGGTATGTTTATTCTTTTTTGCCTGCCGGAGTATGGTGCCAAAGGCCGGTCCCATAAAAGGCAGCCAGTATTTTACTATGATAAGGTCGTATTTCTCCTTGTTCATCGTTGTACCAACTTTCAGCCAGTTGAGCGGATTAACCGAATTGACAAATGTGCGTATGGTTAAACCCGCAGGTGAAGGTTCATCAGTGAATTGAGTTTTCCCCGGAAATAAAAAAGAAGGGTATTGCAGGGAGAATGAGTAGATAACTACCTCATGCCCCTGTTCCTGCAATTGGTATGCAAGCCGTTCATTAAATGCGGCAAGCCCGCCACGCAATGGGTGCGCCGAACCAAGGATACCGATTTTCATAAAAAAATTGTTTTAAAATCTTCCTGGGCACGGGTATAATCAGCGGGAATACCAATGTCAATAAAATAACCTTCGCTTTTGAACCCATAAAATTTCTTTTCGTTCAAAAACCGCTCCAGATAATCTTTTTCAAATGAAAATTTTTCCGGCAACTTTTTTGCAAGGAAGGCGGCTCTGCTGACGATATAAACGCCTCCGTTTATGAGCCCTGTTTTCTGGTATTGTTTTTCTTCGAAAGAAGTAATCACTCCTTTTGCATTTGTATTTACCACGCCATATCTGTCGAAATCATGCATTTCTTTTAAGGCTAAAGTTGTCTCCGCATTATTAGCTAAATGAAATTTCAATTGCTCTTTAAGGTCCACCATAAACATGGTATCGCCGTTCAGCACGATTACATCGTCAGCTGCCGCTTCTTCTAAAGCTGCCTGAATACCCCCTCCGGTGCCCAATGGCTCGTCCTCTGTTATATAGTCCAGTTCAAAAAACAAGTCCTGAGTTTCAAGCCAGTCTGTAACTATCCGGTGCTTATAGCCCAATGACAAAATTACACGGGTGCATTTCTGTCTGTTGAGGTATTCAAAAAGATGCGCCAGGAAAGGTTTGCCAGCCACCTGGGCCATGCACTTTGGATATGCGCCTATTACCCCCTGTAATCTTGTACCCAGCCCGCCTGCTAAGATTATACACTCCATTTTGGTTAAAAGGTTAATTGGTTAAAGGGTTAAAAGGTTAATTGGTTAATTGGTTAAAGGGTTAAAGGGTTAAAGGGTTAAAGGGTTAATTGGTTAATTGGTTAAAAGGTTGAAAAGTTAATTGGCAAAAAAAAGGGAGTTAACCCGACATAGGTTTTGAAATAATCATTTTTTTAAGCCAGGACATGTAGCCATTTAATATCTTCTCTAATGCCAGGGCTTTATTTCTGTATTCAGTTAATACTTCTTCTGAAATGTATTTGCAATCGTAATCATCTATAATGTCATTTATTGTTTCATACAGGGAGCCTCTTGCCTGTATGCAAAAATGTAACTGGTCTTTATAAGTATATCTTCCATACCCTTCGGAAATATTGCTTCCAATCGAACGGCAAGCTCGTATTAATTGGTCTTCAAGACGATATTTTTCATTGGGTGGCAACGCTTTAACAAGTTCATAAATAGAAATCTTATACTTTCTTGCTGTTTGCCATACTTCAAGGTCCGTAAATGATTTATAAACTTTATCATTATCCATTTTTAACTAATTAACCCTTTAACCAATTAACTTTTTAACCTTTTAACCAATTAAGCCATTGAGCCATTTCGAAATTAAGCCATTAAGTTAAATGCTCCA
Organism: uncultured Bacteroidota bacterium; assembly: GCA_903887005.1. Lineage (GTDB taxonomy): Bacteria > Bacteroidota > Bacteroidia > Chitinophagales > Chitinophagaceae > Nemorincola. The sequence goes on from CAISOH010000067.1 coordinate 59,073, forward strand.
GGTAAATAGCCCCCTTTCAGTAAACTGGTATGGACTAAAGTTGCCGCCAAAATGCTGCAATGCTTTTTTTACAGCATAACGTGTATTGGCAGGGCAATAAAACATCATAAAACCTCCGCCACCGGCGCCGGAAATTTTACCGCCGGTGGCTCCGGCTTTTAAAGCCGATTCATAAATCTCATCCATGGCGTCATTGGATATACCTTTAGCCATTTGTTTTTTGTATCGAAACCCAAAATCAAGTATCCCGCCAATCTCGTGAATATTCCCTTTCAGTAAAGCATCCTTCATCATCAGCGCCTGTTCTTTAAGATGGTGCATGGCGTCAATGGACTTTTTGTTTTTGTCCTTTACATTTTGGCTCTGCGCTTCGATAATAGTGGATGATAACCGGCTGGTTGCAGTGAAATACAGCAGTAAATTATTTTCCAGTTCGTATAAATATTCATGCTTAATACGCAGTGGGTTTACGATCACCTTATTGTCTTTATAAAACTCCATGAAGTTCACTCCGCCAAAAGTAGCAGCGTATTGGTCCTGCTTTCCGCCTGCCATTGCCAGTTCTACTCTTTCTACATCATAAGCCATCTGGGCAATGTCATACTCACCAAGCGGCAGGTTCAGCCATTCGCAAAAAACACCAATTATAGCTACCATAAGCGTAGAAGAACTGCCGAGCCCGGACCCGGCAGGCGCATCAACAACAGTTGTCAGTTTAAATCCTGACGGCACTGGTCCATACTTACGGACAATATGGTTATAAGCTCCTGTTGCCAGGTCCAGTATACCATCAATAGGGAGTTCCTCGCTTTTGTCATAAGATACGCTTTCATTTCTGTCGAGCGCTTCAATGATTATTTGTGGTGAATTTATTGGCTCAATGGTGGCATAAGCATAAAGAGAAATAGTCGCGTTCAATATAGCTCCGCCATATAAATCGCAATATGGGCTGACATCAGTTCCACCCCCGGCCAGGCCTATTCTTAATGGCGCTTTACTTCGGTAAATCATATTGGGAGCTAAATTAAGGAAATAATGGGTCTTCTGTGCTTTTACATATAGTATTCATTTCTGGCACATTTTTTGCCATTTGATGTTTATCTTACTTTTAAAACTTTCTAATTGAAATAATTTAAATATGTGAAAAAGCTTGCTGCCATAATCATACTGTTGCTTACAGCCTTTTGTTCCCATGGGCAATCAATACCGGTTGACAGCTTTTAAATACCGGGAGCCACCTGGACAGTAACATTTCAATTCTCTCATTCTACCAAATCAGGTTGCGATGAAACAGGCGCTGAAAAATTTTCATATAAGTTAGAGAAAGACACAATTATCTCCGGAACTAAATACCATTTGCTGGCCATGTCAGATAATCAGATGAAACTATTCCCCAATCCGGTTGATCACGATCTCTTATCTTTTGAAGGTGGCAATTTGTCCAAAGTGGTCAATGTCTCTGTTTATGATATCACCGGTAAACTGATTTACTCTTATGATTACCCCTTCTCCGTTGGGAGCAAAGAATTGTACGCCCGGTTACATAAGGGTGTTTATATAGTAAAAACAGAATTTGAAGACCATAGTCTGGTTTCAGAAAGAATGATAAAAATATAAAAGGCTGTAAACCGGGATTCATACCTGTAATCTGGCAATACATTACTTTTTTCACTGCCTCCCATTTGCTGTTTTCACAAAAAATTATAACCCTTCTTTACTATCCTGGCATATTTATCTGTAAACTTGTATCATTAAATTAATTTATGATCGATCCTTCATCAGAACCGGTTAGTATTGACGCCACAGTTGCCATTCAGCATCTGGTAGATAATGTGGAAAAAGTTATACGCGGCAAGCGTAAACAGATAGAATTGGTAATTACCTGCCTGCTGGCCGGAGGCCATATTCTTATGGAAGGTAATCCCGGTACCGGCAAGACCGTATTGGCACGCACATTAGCTCAATGTATCAGTGGAGGAAAGGAGGGCGAACATGTGCTTTTCAAACGTATCCAGTTCACTCCCGACCTGCTGCCGATGGACCTGATTGGCACCCATATTTTTGATGATGTCAATAAGGAATTTATCTTTAAAAAAGGCCCGCTGTTTTGTAATGTATTGCTTGCCGATGAAATCAACCGCGCGTCGCCAAAGGTGCAAAGCGCCCTGCTCGAAGCTATGGCCGAGCAACAAATAACAGTCGGGGATACAACGCTTTTGTTAGAGCGCCTGTTCTTTGCAATAGCCACCCAGAACCCTATAGAAATGGAAGGTACTTATCCCCTTCCTGCTGCCCAGCTCGACCGCTTCTTTATGAAGATACAGTTTGGCTATGTTAATGAAGAAACCGAGCTGAACATATACAGGGAATATATCGACATTGCTAAAAACCTCATAGACCTTGTACAGGTGTTAAGTATGCAGGATATCCTTTCATTGCAGGAAATGGCAGGACAGGTATTTGTTCATGATGAGATCATACATGCGGTAAGCAACATTGTACGTAATACCCGCGAACACCAGGATATTTCACTTGGGGCTTCCACACGCAGCGGGATAGCTTTCCTGAAGTGCCTGCGCGCTTATGCGCTCATTAAAGGCCGTACCTATGTTATAGAAGATGACGTAAAAGACCTGGCGCGACCTGTACTGGAACACCGCCTTATTTACCGCAATAAGGAAGGCAAGTTAAAAGCCCTTGAAAGTATTATTAATAAAGAAACTGAGCGCCTTGCAAAACTGAAACTATATCAGTAAAGCAATTTGGTAATTCGACAATACGACAATTTGGCAATGTGACAATTCGACAATTAACCTTTTGCCTAATTAACCTTTTAACCCTTTAACTTTTTAAGCCATTAACCCTTTAACTAATTAACCCTTTAACTTTTTAACCAATCAACCATTTAACTTCTGGACTATTTTGAATTTAAAAAGTCGCTGATAATAGGATGTTTACTGGCAGTTTGCCTGTATGCCGGCGCTTCTTATGCTCAGGATAAGGCAAACGCACATGGAAACCGGCCGGTACCTCAGATGCCGCAATTGCCCCCGCAGCTGATGCCGCCTCATCCGCCTGATAAAATGGCACAACGCTATTTCAATATAGATGCAAAACGCCAGATCGAAAATATAGAAAGTGAAGATGCATTGCCGCGTTCCAGGGAGTTTAAGCGTATAGACAGCACTTATTATGTTGGCTGGATGTATGAAGGGGTTTATAAATACAATCATGCGGCAGATTATTTAGGGTTTAAAAATGCAGCTGTTCCGTTAGAACGCGCGCTTTACCTCATTGAACATGATTATGCCAAAGCCCTTGCAACACGTACCGATCAGCTACTTGTCATTTACCCTGTAAGGATAATACAGCCTGATTATACCATGATAGCGTATTTCCTGATGCAGTGCTATAGCAATACGGATCAGCCGGATAAAGTATATGCCCTGCTGCGCCGCACGCTGAAATGGAAATTTCAACTGCACTATAATATGGATACCTACAATTTCCTCGCATGGACCATGCATCGGAACCGTTTTTATACCAGTGCGAAATATCCGTTTCTGAAAAACTCTATTGATGAAAATGAAAAACTCGCCAACGCCTATCTGGATACCTGCCTGTTGATGATCCAGCGGAACAAACGGCTGAATGAACCGCTCAAACAGTATTTCCCCGGCTATGAAGAAAGAGAAAAGATGTCTGTATATCATTATAAGAACGTGCTCTACAGTTACGCTTTCAATATAGATTCCGCAAGCTATTATTTCGAGCTCATGCGCAAAGGCTTTAGATTGCCTCATAACAACTACGCTAATTTTCTCGGCATTTGTGGCGATTTCAGAACTGCTGAGGCAGAATACAAACTGGCGTCCATGCAGGATGCATCTGACAAACGCCTGCAGGAATGGGCCTATTATACCTCTATTCTTGATATATACAAAGCACGCCCAAAAGCTGGCATACTCCTTGCAAAGAACATGATAAAAGCCGCCGGTTCCACCCCCGGTTACGGATGGTACAATATAGCCCTTGCACGCAGCATGTTGTATGACGGCCAAATCAGCGAGGCCGGGCGCTATATTGATAAGGCCGCTGAATTTAAAGAACTGCACATAGGCACTACACTGGGCCAAAGCCATTATGATTTCAGCATACAGTTGATTAAACTCATCAATAAGGAACAAGCCTGGCAGATGGACCGTTTTGAACACGGCAACTGGTGGTATAACCCCGCTGTGCTGATGAGCATGGCGCGCAAACTAAGCGAAAAATACCTGCAGCAGTTCCTCATCATCAACCAGTTTGCACAAAACCCCGAAAGGGACCGGGTAATCTACAAGCTGTTTTCTACGGAGAGTACTGTATCCTGGGATGAAATCTGGTACCTCATTCACGATTTCAGCAATAAGTATTTCGTCAATGTTTTCCAGAAAGAAGCGGTGAATGATAACCGGGAGCATATCCGCAAATACTTTGCGTTGTTTGTTGCAAGGCTGAAGATGCAGCAAGGCAACTACACAGAAGCGAAGAAGATACTCGACAAAGTGCTCCATGATCCTAATACAGACAAGGATTATGAAAAACTCTTCACCGCCCGCATATACCAGGCTGAGGCCGAATGTGACGCAGAACAAAAAAACCAGGCAGGCCAGAACGAATGGCTGTACCGTCTCTATGTATTATATCCGCAACTGGTGCCCTACACCGGTATGCAGATGAATATGAACCTTCACATAAGCGGCGAGGTGGACAAAAACCTAGAAAAAAGGCTCAGGGACTGCAATATCCACTGGGTAACAAACAGCAGCATTCCCGCGCCCGATGCTTATGTAATATTCACACACACCGGCAATAAAAAAGATATTACCTACTATGTCTTAGACAAGGCCGGCAACTACATTGTTCCCAAACAGGGCTTTGCCTGGCAGAAACCCGATGAAGCCGGAACCGCCCTTGCGTACCGGTTATTTAACATTGGTGGCAAGGAAGAAGAGGAAGAGGATAGTAAGTAGAATTTTCCATGCCCTTCTATGACTGTAACCAATGCCGAACTGTAAATATCTCCTTTTATCAATTATTCCATTTTTTGCGTTATATATTTGGGCCTCACACTTAAATCAACTAAATGAGGTACATTTATCTATCGCGGTATTGCTGATGCTTGCCGCTTCGTCATGCCGTACATTGAATTTACCGGACACCCGCACTCCGTCAGACCCTTATGTGCAATTAAAGAATGGTAAGAAATACACGGGCAGTTCCGCACAAAGAAGTACCGGAATATTCGTAAAAGATAAGATCATACTCGGCGATACCTCGTTCAAAACAAAGGATGTGGATTTCTATTCTACCGGTGGAGCTACTTTTGCCAATGTAGGCAGGAAAACCTTTGCTCACCAGGTTGCTGCAGGCAAAATTAACTTATAATAAATACACAACAGTTTCCTCTACAACTACAGTCAGTAATGGTATGGCCCATACATCAAATAGCACGCATACTTATTACTATGTACAGAAAGAAGCAGGTATGCCTGTACATCCTTTGACATACAGGACCTTAAGACCATTGGTACAAACCAATACCCCGGAATTCGCAATGCTTGAAAAATACCGGAAAACAAGAACTGTTTCGAGGTCATTGGGTTTTGGGTCTTTAGGGCTGATGGTAGTAGGCGCTACTATCGCGTTTAGAAACATAGACAATGCTAACGTATCTGGCGCCGGTGGAGCAATGTTTGGAGCCCGAGTGTTATCTGGTTTTGGATGGTTATATACTACCATGGGGAACTCGAGAAAACTCCTTAAAACCATCATCATAGCCGACAAGTCTGATGAAAAAGGCAGTCATGAGCGGGTAAAATAACGGTATAGCTTTTTTAAAATATCCCCCTGGAAGATATTTCTTTCAGGGGTTTTTCTTTTGTGCGCAATTTTATACTTTTTTTATAGGTGTTTTTTCCTGATGAATTGCGCAATTCTACTTTGATTTTTTTATTTTGATGATTGTTGAGAATTTTGTATTGTTGTAAAGCAATCAGTTATCAAAATACGGCCTTAAAATAAATGCGCAAAAGTGCGAAGGAAATGATGATATTTTTTACTGTCATAATGTTGTGTGTTTTCCTTACACTTTATACCAAAACCAGACTTGGAAAATGAAACCGGTTCAAAATAAAGATAAAGAAAAAAAGCCGGAAGTCAGGAAAAATGGCATAACGGACAGACTCCCGTTGAAATTCACACTGGTGACAAAACTATGTATTATACTGGCTGTTTTATCCTGCCTTGTATATGCCAATACCCTGAAAAATGGTTACGTAATAGATGATGTTATGATGATAACGGAAAATCATTATGTAAAACAAGGCATTGCCGGAATACCTGCTCTTTTGACAACACATCATCTCGAAGGATTTGGGGCAAACCAGGTTTCAGACTATTACAGGCCACTCTCTTTAGTCATGTTTGCTGCAGAGTATCAGTTCTTTGGATTAAACGCGGCAGAAGGGCATTTTTTCAATATCCTGATTTTTGCAGCCTGTGTTGTGCTTCTGTTCCTTTTTTTTAATAAGCTGTTTAATGGCGAGAAGATAATTGTCGCCTTTGTCACAGCCTTATTGTTTGCTGTACACCCAATTCATACAGAGGTGGTGGCGAATATAAAAAGCAGGGATGAATTACTCTGTTTTTTCTTTGCGTTCATTGCACTTAATCTTTTTATTAATTATGCCAGGCAAGGTAAATTGTACCAGTTCCTTACCGGCGCTTTTTGCCTGTTCCTCTCTGTTTTATCAAAGGAAACGGTTGTTACGTTTATGGGAGTTATCCCCCTCGTTTTTTTCTTTTATGAAAAGGAACATAAAAAGCGCAGTGTGCTTATCACGATCAGCTCAGTGGTAATGGTGGTCCTTTTTTTATTTCTCTGGAACTATGCCCAGACCCGCAGCGAAATACAGGAGTCCCTCGGTGCGAAATTACTTCATAGTTCATCAGCCGCGGCACCAGGGAAAGCAGCGGCATTAGCGCCTAAAATACTCATACTTGGTTATCATTTAAGATTATTGGCGGTTCCTTACCCGCTTAACTTCAATTATAGTTTCAGCAGTTTCGCATCAGCAGGATTTGGGAATGCGGGGGTATTGATTTCTTTAGCTGCGTATCTTTTATTGGGATACACAGGTCTCCGCAGACTTTTCAAAAATAAAAAAGACCCATGGGCTTTGGGCATTCTTTTTTACCTCATTACGCTGTCATTATACTCTAATATCGTTTTTGTTTTAGGACAAGCTATGGCAAACAGGTATGCTTTTTTCCCATCTGCAGGATATTGCCTTGTATTTGCCCTTGCTTTTCAACGATGGATATTAAGAACTGAGTCAAATGACATGGCTATATTAAAAAACGGGAAGCCGCTGGCTGTGCTTATACCAGTTCTGTTGTGTTATTCAATAATGACAGTGGCGCGAAATACCGACTGGAAAGACAATTACACATTGGTTAATGCGGACCTTCCGAAATCACCCGACGATTATATGATGCAACATAGGGCGGGCCTGGAATTACAACAAAAACTTGAAGCCGAACCTGACAGTTTAAAGCGAATGCAGATCAACGAAGAAAGCATACAACACTATTTGAAGTCCCTGGCAATTAATCCGGATTATACAGAGGCAAATTCAGATATTGGGGTAGCTTATTTACGAAAAAACGAGTACGATTCGGCCATATTTTATTTTAAACGAACGCTCGGACTGAATCCCAGCCAGTTTAACGCGGCCACGAATTTAGGGACTTTGTATTTTAAGAAACAACAATACAGGGATGCAATTATTTATTATCAAAAAGCAGTCGGGATTGATTCTTCAATAGACATTGCTTGGTATAATATGGGCGTTTGCTTCGCGCAAATCAAACAATTGGATTCATCAGTCATTTGTTTTAAAAAAGTGATCCAGATTGCTCCGGGATTAGATAATTATAAGGCATTTGTAAAAGTAGCTATACTATACAAAATGACTGACAACATGGATTCTGCAAAGAAATATGAGCAGATTGCAAAACAATACTATGCTGATTTTCACTTATAGATATTTACTGGTTAATTGTTGTTCGACGAAAAGCTCACAATGACAGAAATGGTTAATTGGTTAATTGGTTAATTGGTTAATTGGTTAATTGGTTAAATGGTTAAATGGTTAAATGGTTAAATGGTTAAATGGTTAAATGGTTAAATGGTTAAATAGTTAAATGGTTAAATAGTTAAATGGTTAAATGGTTAAATGGTTAATTGGTTAATTGGTAAAAGGGAATTTGATGAACTTAAATATTATTATTAATTTAAAACTGAACGTTTTTCAAGATTTTTTTATTTTTAGCTCCGATAGTTTTATTCTATTGATTTTCAATTAGTTGTTTGGTTTGTGAGTAACCGCTCACGAATGACGGGTAATAATTCCATTGGACTTGCATTAATGGATGAATGATTATATATTTGCATTCCGTAATGGAGTCTATACGAGACATTAATCCTGAGCGGCTTACTTCCCTGAAAGATTTTCAGGTTGCCTTGTATATATTGTTGAATGTTGTAGAAGACCAACAGGGGCAGATCCGGGAGTTAACG
>CAISOH010000068.1 GCA_903887005.1 uncultured Bacteroidota bacterium
AGGAAGAGTATAAACTCAAAATGCTGCCTTTTGAGGCAGCATTTTGAGTTATGCAAAACAAATAGTATTTCTAAAGTGTTTATTTAAATTTTGTTATAAATATTTATAATAATTAAAGTTTCTATGAATGGTCTATTGTACCATATGTAACACAGCGCAATAGGTTGCATAATGCAACAATGAAAGTTTCAGTATTTCGCTTCAATTCATTGATATACAATGGTTTTTGTTGGTTCACCCATTATATATAAAACAAACAAATAATTAATTAATTAATTAATTAATTAATCATGGCTTCTTATTAGTTTCTCTTTAAAGTAATCAATTTTGTTATTACATACATAATGCAATATATATTGATGTGGTATGCCGCCCTTAATTAAAGTTTCAGTGCAAGTTCTGAAATACTATATATCCATAATTCATTTATGCTTTGCTACCTTGCTTATCCTTAATTCAAACTATTAATCAGACCGCAGATTAAAATTCATGTTTACAGATAATAAACTAAGGAAAACCTTCCTCAAATTGGACTCGTTCCTTCACTATTTGTAGCATTAATTTAACCTTCAGATTTATTGAGATATAAAAACTATTTTCTTTTTGAAAAAATAAAATTCACACTACGTAATATATATATATGATAAAGGTCATACTTTTGCATTTGTTTATGTATTTTATTTGTGGAAACATTTTGTTTCCAAATAAATTTTATGCGTAATTCAAATATCACGGCAGTCATTCCCGAGTTAATGGATAAAGAACAATTGATTTTACTGGTTAAAGAGCAGAACAAGATAATTTCTTTTCAAAATGATCAAAGAGATAATCGAGCCGCAGAGTTAGTTATTGCTAATAAAGAACTTGCTTTTCAAAATGATGAAAAAAAGAAACGAAAAGATGAGTCCATCTTGCAAAGCGAAAATATTAAGTTTCTAAACCTAGTTGACGCAAATAGTAAAAAGAATCTTCATCTTTTAAATCAGGCACAGGCAATTGCTAATTACGGACACATTGAATATAATTACTTATCAGGCGTATTATCTATCTCAGATAATATGAATAGAATTTTCGGATTGATTCCTGGAAATAATATATTATCTATCGCAGAGTTGCTCTCCTTAATTCATCCAGATGATCTCGAATATTTTTACAAAGTTACGCCAGTGAATGTGGCAGATCATAAGGATATTCAGTTTGAGTGCCGTATAATTAGAAAAGGAGGGGAAATCAGGCATTTAAGTACAATTCGGAGGATCATTTATGACAATAATAATGTGCCTATTGGCAATTATGAGGTTGTGCGCGATATTACGGATCAAAAAAAAATTGAGCAAATACTAAAAAAGCAAAACCAGTTATATTTATTTAACTCCAAACTAAACCAAGCTATTACACATTGCAATAATTCCATATCCCTGTTTGAAGCCATCTGCCATATAGCTGTTGATAGTGGGGAATTTAAAATAGCAGCGATAGGTTCTTTTAGCGATGAAGGTAGTTTTTTAAATTATGCTGCATCTGCCAATACCTACATCGAAGACATACATTTGTTTAAATGCATAGAATTTATAGAAAATGGAGCGATGTGGAATATTAAACAACATGGCAAATATTTTATAATCAACGACATTGAAAATGAGCTACTACCAGAAAAATGGAAGCAATGGGCAAGATTACGAAATTGGAAATCATATATTGCATTGCCTATAAAAAAAGCCGACAAAGTTGTTGCTGTATTTAATTTATGGTCGAATGAACTTTCTTATTTTGATAAAGATAGAATAAAATTACTTGAAGAAGCTTGTTTTGATGTTTCATTCACATTAGAAAGATTAGAATTAGAAACGAAATCTGCAATATTTGACAGCCCCAAAGAAATCATAATGTTTTCTTTGGATATTAACTATTGCTATTTAGCATTTACAGGGGTTCATAAAGAAACCATGAAACAAATATGGGGGTGCAACATTGAAGTTAAAGCCAATATGCTTGATCTGATAACAAGCAAAAATGATAAGCAAAAAGCAAAAATAAATTTTGATCGTGCATTAAATGGAGAATATTTTTCGGTTGAAGAGGACTATGGAAATACTGCATTTAGTAGAATATTCTATACCAACAATTATAGTCCAATTTATGATAAAGAACGTAAGATTATTGGTGTTTCAGTATTTGTGATGGATAGTACCAAAGTCAGAAACTTCGAGAAAAAATCGATACAATTTGCCCAAGCCATTGAACAAAGCTATGCAAGTATAGCTATTTCCGATACCGATGGCAACATTGAATATGTAAATCCAAGTTTTATACAAAAGACTGGTTATACCTCAGCCGAAGTTATTGGTAAAAATCACCGTATTCTGAAATCGGGATACACCAGTGATATTGAATATAAAGAACTATGGCAAAGAATTACCAGTGGAAAAGAATGGCAGGGAGAGTTTCACAACAAGAAAAAGAACGGAGAGTTATATTGGGAATATACTTTTATTTCGCCTATAAAAGATGCACAAGGCAACATTATTAATTTTCTTGCCATTAAAGAAGATATTACAGAACGCAAGCTTGAAGAGAAAATTAAGAAGAAAATAATTGATGATATTATTCAACGCAATAAAGATCTGGAGCAATTTTCTTATATCATCTCTCACAATTTACGGGCACCAGTAGCTAATATTATGGGCATTTCCCAAATACTGCAAAAAGTGGCACTTGGAAAGAATGAAGAAAGAAAGTTTCTTGAAGATCTTACTATTTCTGTTGAGAAGTTGGACACGGTAATCAGGGACATAAACATTGTTTTACAGGTTAGAAGCCAATTAAATGAAAAAAAAGAAATAATAAATTTTTCTAATATTGTAACGAATATCAATACCAGTATTGGAGATTTGATCAAAACTACAAATGTCAAACTCATCACAGATTTCTCATCAGTTGATGAAATGTTCAGCCTGAAAAGTTATCTGTACAGCATCTTTTACAATCTTATCTTAAATAGCATTAAGTACCGGAGAAATGATATAAACCCTGTAATAGAAATCACCAGCCGGAAAACAGAAAATACAATTGAGCTTATTTTTAAGGACAACGGCATTGGCATTGATATGACAAAAAATAAAGAGCTGGTATTTGGTCTTTATAAGCGTTTTCATGAGCATACAGAAGGGAAAGGAGTAGGGTTATTCATGGTTAAAACACAGGTTGAATCACTTGGCGGTAAGATTTTTATTGAAAGTGAAATAAATATAGGAACTGAATTTAGAATTGTATTTGAGTGTATTAATAATTAAAGTTCATAAAATGGAAGATCATAGAATATTCAATATTGTTATTATTGATGACGACAATATAAATAACCACCTGTCTGAAGCTATTATTCGTTTAATTTTTCCTAAAATAAATGTTAAATCTTTTCTTTATCCAAGAGCAGGACTCGATTATATACATACACAATACTCATTACCGGGCACAGAAAAGACCCTTCTTTTACTTGACATTAATATGCCTGTATTAACAGGTTGGGATGTTTTGGAAATACTTAATGGTTTTCCCGATGCGATAAAAGACCAGTTGGATATTTATATGTTTACCTCATCTATAAATGTTGAAGACAAACAAAAGGCAAATGATAATCCACTTGTTTTAGGTTTTATTGAAAAGCCGTTAGATAAAAGAGTGCTTAAGGAGATTATTGGTAATTATACTTGCAGCCGCATAAAATTGTGCATTGTTTAATATGCAAGACTTTGCGGCCTTGATTTTATAATTTACTTATTATCAATTCATTAGTCTTGGCGGCTTTGCGCCTTTGCGAGAAACCTATTTTGCACATTTATAT
>CAISOH010000069.1 GCA_903887005.1 uncultured Bacteroidota bacterium
GAAACTCGGACTGGTCAGCCTGCTTGACAAACTTTTAGACTATAAGAAAACAGTAACTAATGGAACCGCTGTATACGGAACCGTACGTACAGTGGTGTGAGAGGACAGGTAGCGAAACAAACGCTACCTTCCTACTCGATTCTGAATTTCAGATGCCCAAAAGGTAATTTTTCTGTTATTAGCTACTCAGAATCCATTGCTTCACAAGGGATAAATCAGTGACTTTTTCATTCCGGATTTTTACAGCCAGGACTATTTTGTAAACTACAGGAAGGCAGGTGTGTTCATTTACAAATCAGTATTATTTTTCGGTCCGGCCCGGCACATTTGCACAAAGAAATTTTTTATGATCATTTTACTATGGATTGTATAACTTCGGGTAACATTTTGTGTTGACATGCCGCATCTCTTCACCCCGCTGACTATAAGAAGTATTACTCTAAAGAACCGGATAGTGGTATCGCCCATGTGCCAGTATTCAAGTGAAGATGGGTTTGCTAACGACTGGCATTTTGTCCATCTCGGCAGCAGGGCGGTAGGTGGTGCAGCCTTGGTTTTTACAGAGGCGACAGCGGTTTGCCCTGAAGGCCGAATTTCCCCGCATGATCTTGGAATATGGAAGGATGAACATATAGCGCAACTCAAAAAGATAACCAACTTTATAGAGCAGCAGGGTAGCATTCCAGGCATGCAACTGGCACATGCCGGACGCAAGGCCAGTACCTCAGAGCCGTGGAATGGAGATAAGTTAATTCCTGTTTCGGAAGGTGGCTGGAAAACTTCAGCTCCAAGTGCAATTGCTTTTTCAGATGAAAAGGATACACCTGAAGAACTATCACAGGAAGGAATAGATAAAATAACAGCTGATTTTAAAACAGCCGCGAAAAGAGCGCTGGATGCTGGTTTCAAGGTGATAGAGATACATGGGGCGCATGGCTACCTCATCAATGAATTTACATCTCCGCTAAGCAATAAGCGCATAGATAAATACGGCGGGACATTTGAAAACCGTATCCGTTTTCTTTTGGAAATAATTGACGCAATACGAAGTGTATGGCCTGATAATCTCCCCCTATTCCTGCGTATATCCGCCAGCGACTGGACAGAAGGTGGCTGGACAGTTGAAGATTCTGTAAAGCTTGCCGGAATAGTAAAAGAAAAAGGCGTTGACGTTATGGATTGTTCTTCGGGGGGTGTTATCTCCAATGTGAAGATACCCGCTAAACCAAATTACCAGGTGCCTTTTGCGGAGGCGGTGCGCAAAGCAGGCATACTCACCGGCGCTGTAGGCGTTATTGTAACACCTGAACAGGCAGAGGACATTCTTAAAAATGAGCAGGCAGACCTGGTATTTATGGCCCGTGAATTATTGCGCGACCCTTACTTTCCGCTCCGCGCAGCAAGAGAACTTGGATATGATGAAATGCCCTGGCCGGTGCAATACGAAAGGGCGAAAAGGAAGAAGTAGAAAAACTATTTAGAAGCTAGGCTTGAGGAATATTCCATTCTTGTAAGTACACTTAATACTTTCTGTTCCCATTGTTCGGGCAGTTCAGAATAACCGCAACGGCTTAACGCTTTTACCCAGGCTATACAATTGCTGTTATTTTTCAGTTTTCCATAAAAACGCTTGCGGCTGACCACGCTGCAAAAATCAATGTAGGAAGCTAATTCATTACTGTATTGTTTGTAACGGCTTTTATGGCCCTTATCATTCACAATGTCATTTTTACCGACCATCCCAAAATGATTGTTCAGCACTTTGGCAACCGGTGCAGTACCACCCGATGACTCAATTGCTGCAACAGCAAGAATGACCGGTGCAGGTATGCCATAGTGCTGCGATAAAACAGCAGCTATCAACTTATGATTAAAGATGTAAGCAGCATTTTGGGCATTAGAAGAAAATACCAGTGCCAAAAGGCCTAATACAAGTAGCTTTCTTTTAATTATCCGTTTCAATACTGACATCAATACAAAATTAATAGAGAGGGTCTTAAAAAAGTAATATGGGGTGACAAAGATAATGTTATATTGAATAGGCAGGTAGTTTGAGTTGTTAAAATTTTATGTATTAATTTTAATAGCTATTTGAATGATTTTTATTGTCCTACCTTTGCCACTGATGCAGGAAACAAGTATAACTAACATTCAGCCACAAAAAGCAGCGGGTATTTACCTGCATATTCCATTCTGCAAACAGGCTTGTGTTTATTGCAATTTCCATTTTTCCACTTCATTAAAATCTAAAGATGATGTGTTGCAAGCCATCCTGAAGGAAATAGAAATACATCGGGATTACCTGGATGGAGCTCCTGTTGAAACTATCTATTTTGGCGGCGGCACTCCTTCCTTATTATCTGCTGATGAAATAAGTATCATCTTCGATACCATCCTGAAATATTACCCGGTAACTAACCTTAAAGAATGCACACTTGAAGCCAATCCCGATGACCTGGACAAAAAATACCTGCAATCACTGAGAAGCACTCCAATAGACCGTCTTAGCATAGGTGTGCAATCTTTCCGTGATGAAGACCTGCTGTATATGAAACGCGCACACAATGCGCAGCAGGCCGACTATGCCATAAAAGCCGCCCAGGACGCTGGTTTTGCCAACCTTACCATTGACCTTATTTACGGCACTCCCGGCCTTACCGATACTGCCTGGAAAAAGAATCTTTCAAAAACAGCGGAGTTTGGTATCCATCATTTTTCATCTTATGCGCTTACGGTTGAAGATAAAACCGCATTGCATCATGCCATCCTTCATAAAAAGGCCGTGCCAATTGATCCGGAACAGGCTGCGGGGCAATTTGAAATACTGATGGAGCAGGCTGCGGCAATGGGATATGAGCATTATGAAATTTCAAACTTCGCATTGCCCGGAAAATATGCGATACATAATACCAACTATTGGATGGGCCTGCATTATCTTGGTATAGGCCCTGCTGCCCACTCGTTTGACGGCACATCACGGAGGTGGAACATTGCAAATAATGCCATGTATGCTAAAAGTATTCTACAGGAACATAAGCTGCCATATGAAGAAGAAAAACTAACACCCACTGAACATCTTAATGAATACATCATGACCTCCCTCCGTACCATGTGGGGCTGCGACCTTGATAAGATAGCTAACGAATGGGATAGTACCTATGCCACTCTGGTAGAAAAAAGCAGTCATCTTTTCCAGGAAAAAAAATGGCTTAAACAAGATGGCAGGAAGCTGAAACTAACTAATGAGGGAAAGCTGTTTGCGGATAAAATAGCGGCGGAAATGTTTGTTATGAAATTAAAATGAATAACTCCCATTTTAACCTCTCATACATTAGAAAGCTATTTTCTGTATTTCTTTTTAGGATGTCGTTTATGGTGGTAAATAGCAACGATAACTACTTTTTGTTGTTCCTCTTCAATAAGATACACAATACTATACGGATACTTTCTTGTGCTTACTTCATAATAATTTTTAAACAGGTTTTTATATTGCTTTGGATTGCGACCAATACTATCCAGTTTTTCATCTATAGCTTTAATAAATTTTTCAGCAGCAATTTTACTTCTTTCAGAATACCAGTTTATGGCTTCTTCGTATTCTTCTGATGCAACAGGCCTGTATGTGATCTGGAACATTTTCTCATTTTGCTTTGCTCAGTAATTTCTTTATTCTCTTATCCATTTCTTCACGGCTGATTGTCTTTCCATCTTTTTTATATTCTTCATAACGCCGGTCAAGCTCCGCTTTGAACTCCGGAGTATAATCCTCTGACTCCTCTATATTTTCTTCAAATATGGTATATATTGCCTTCACTTTTTTATCTGCTACAGTGTCAATAAACCGGTGAAGCCTGCTCCGTATTTCCGCTGTTTTCATTTCCTGCTGTTTTTTACAAATTTACTTATTTTATTTTTAGTAGCCATAATTACGTACCCTTACTTTACTGAAAGTAAAAACCGCCTCAAAATAACCTTTGAGACGGTTTTATTATCTGTAAAATTACTTCTTTATTCGATTACCAATTTGCCGCAATAAAATCCCTGTTCTGATTTTATGGTGAGCATATATACGCCTGTTTCCAAAGTGGAAATATCAAGTTTTGCCTGCCCCTTGGTATTGTTCATCGTTATTTCTGAAACAAAAACAGTTCTGCCGGAAACATCAGAAATCGCAACACTGCTTTTTCCACTGCCTATGTTTGCCCAACTAACATTCAGGTTTCCGGATGCGGGATTCGGAAAGATACAGAAGGAAGCAGTATTCTGGATTTTATTTATCCCCGATGTATTTATCACAGTAATACTGTAAGTTGTATCTGCAGTGCATCCTGCCGTATTGGTAATAGTGTAAGTAATGTCAACAGTGCCGGAGGCAATGCCGGTTACTATACCGGTCGGATCTACCGTAGCAATAGTTGTATTGCCGCTGCTCCATGCGCCGCCTGCGTTTGCATCTGCAAGGGTAATCGTCCCGCCCGAATCAACGGTGGAAGGGCCAGTTATAGCGGCATTTACCGGTAATGAATCTATCCTTATGGTATCAACCCTGGAACAGGTAGGCGATGTGGCATATATAATAGTAACAGTACCTGGAATGGGTCCTGCGGTAAATACACCTGTCGAAGAATCTATGGCGCCAAAAAAGCCCGGACGCACTCTCCATTTGCCTGACGTTGTCGTATCAGTATAAGTGACTGTTGCTCCTGCACAAACATCCGCAGGCCCTGTCACTGCGCCTATATTATTGAGGTCCACTTTAATGGTTTTGCTTGCTGTATCTGTTCCGCAAACGTTAGACAGGATATAATAAATCTTAGCTATGCCTGTGCCTGCACCTGTAACTCTGCTTGGGGGAGCGATGGTGGCAATAGTGGTATTACTGCTCTTCCAGGTACCTCCCGGGGTACCACCAACGTTTGTAAAATTAGCTACACCGCCTATACAAAAAACAGCCGGACCATTAATGGTACCGGAACGGGGTAAGCTGTCAACCCTGATATTATTGGATATCGCCAGCATAGACCCACCGGGAGCAGTCAAAAGAATACAACTGATAATATCTCCTGCGGCTAATGAGGTAGGGGTATATAGAATATTGTCGGTTCCCACGTTTATGCCATTTTGCTGCCATTGGTAATGCGGCGTAGCATCAGCAACAGGGGTTGCTGTAAAATCGGTTACATGACCTATGCAACTGGTGTCTCCTGTATTAGAAGTAATATAAATCCCGGTAACTGCTGCACCAACTCTCCTGATCACATTATTGCCAAGAGCGGAGATATATACATTATGGGCCGCGTCAATCGCCAGGCCGTCCGGGGCTATCATTCTGGCGGCTGTCGCGGGACCACCGTCTCCGTTATATCCCACAACGCCGGTACCAGCATAGTCCCTGATAGTATCCCCTGTATTTACAATGCGAACGGTATTCGAAGAGTCGGCGATAAACACATTCCCCGCCGCGTCCACCTTCACATCGCCCGGGCTGTACAAATTAGCTGCAGTGGCAGGCCCGCCGTCGCCGCTATGCCCGCTGCCGCCTGTACCTGCAAACGTATTGATCACACCCGCGTTTACCATACGGATCACATTATTCCTCGAGTCTGCTATATATAATTTTCCGGCCGCTGTTACAGCAATCCCCTGTGGTGTGGATAACTGGGCTGCTGTTGCGGGGCCGCCATCACCGGTATAGCCTGGGGTGTTATTACCGGCTATTGTGGTAATGGTAAATGTCCCTGTCGCAAATATTTCTCTCACCACCTGGTTCCTGCTATCGGAGATAAATATGTTGCCTGAGCCATCAAGAGCAATGCCTGTCGGCCTGTTGAGCTCCGCAGCGGTAGCATCGCCGCCATCGCCGGTATAACCAGCCGTACCCGTACCGGCAATTGTGGTAATAATTCCGAAAGTATCCACCTTGCGCACCACACTATTCCTTGTGTCCGTGATATACACATTGCCAATACCATCAATGGCTATACCTGCCGGGTTTCTGAGTTGCGCCGCAGTTGCAGCACCGCCGTCTCCGGAATAACCTGCAGTACCCGTACCAGCTATTGTAGAAATGATCCCGGAGGTATTCACCTTTCTAACAGCATTATTCCGGGTATCCGCGAAATAGACTACTCCTGCTGCGTTACAGGCTATGCCCGCCGGCCCGGATAGTTTGGCTATAGTTGCAAGGCTGTCATCGCCGGTATAACCATTAGCGCCTGCTATACCCGCAAAAGTATAGATGTTCTGCGCCATAGACCGCGTCCCCAAAAAGGACATTATAGCCACAATTGAATAGCGTAAAAAATATTTTTTCATACTTATGATTTGCTATATATTTATTAGACTGCAATTTTATCCAAATCCTTCGGCTTGTCAAATTTATTCCCTTTTTATTACCTTATTTTCAAACAAATTAACAAATGATTGGGCAGGAATTCTATTTTTATTTTTTATTTCCTGAAAGTTAACCCATCACTCCACACAGATACTAATATCAATATAGTCACGTTTAAATAGGAAAGAGTGCCAAATCTTATGCATAAACCTTTAACTCTTTTCCTCTGTGCTTTTTTTATGTGGAGTTTTCCTGCGAATGCCCAGATCATTACCACTTTTGCAGGGATTGGTACTGGCGGATACAGCGGAGATGGCGGTAACGCAGGTACCTGTGAATTTAATCATCCTTATGCTATTGCTGCTGATGGCGCTGGCAATGTGTATATAGCTGACAGAACTAATAATTGCATCCGTAAAATAGCAGCCACAGGTATTATAACTACCATTGCAGGCACCGGAACAGGGGCATATAGCGGTGATGGCAGCCCTGCAACTTCGGCGGAATTATCTTCTCCTTCAGGAGTTGCCGTTGATGGAGCGGGTAATGTATATATTGGTGATGCCGGAAATAACCGGATCAGAAAAGTTAATGTTTCAGGTATCATTACAACCGTTGCGGGAAACGGAACATATGGTTATAATGGAGACAACCTGCCCGCTGCAAATGCAGAATTAGCTGGTCCGAGGGGAATTGCTCTTGATGGGGCCGGTAATATATATGTTGCGGACCCAGGTAACGACCGAATCCGCAAAATAAGTACATCCGGCATGATTACTACGGTTGCCGGAACAGGAACAGCAGGTTATAATGGCGATGGTATCCCTGCCACGGCGGCTGAACTTTGGACGCCTTATGCAATAGCTTGTGATGGCGCAGGCAATTTGTATATAGGCGATGTGGACAATGAACGTATCCGGAAAGTAAATACTTCCGGGATAATTACAACGATTGCAGGCAATGGAACAGCAGGTTATAATGGGGATGGCATTGCGGCTACTGCTGCTGAACTTAACGAACCAATTGGCGTTACCGTGGATAGGAATGGCGCTATTTATATAGCAGATGGCTGGAACGGACGTGTCCGCCAGATAAATAGCTCGGGTATTATTACAACCATTTCCGGAAACGGAACGTTTGGCTTTAGCGGGGATGGCGGCCCTGCAAACCAGGCAGCATTAAATGATCCGTATGGAGTAGCAACCGATACCGCAGGGAATATTTACATTGCCGATTATGCCAATAACCGTATCAGGTATGTAACACATCCAACTATTGTGAAACCCATACCCGGAGCATCTGCCAAAATAGAAATTTATCCGAATCCCTGCGAGGGCGCGTTTACACTACATATTTATTCCGGTGTTAATGAACCGGTGCAAATCATTATTACCAATCTTTTGGGCCAAAAAATAAAGGACATTCCGGCCACTACTAATAAGACTTTAGAGATACAGCTTGAAGCACCTGCGGGTATGTATTTTCTGAATGTAATAACGGGGCGTGAGGTAAGGAGTGAGAAGATAGTTGTTGCACATTGAGAATTGATACCTTTTAGCAGATAGATTTTTATATCGTTTTATCAATTCCCGCTTGCTTTAAAATTGCCAGGAAAGTACCCTTCTTCATATCTCTGCCGCCATGAAAAGGAACAATAACAGTTATTTTGGATTCCGGGTTGTAATAGATTTGGTGAGACCCTGAACTTCTTTTATAAACATACCCGTTTACTTCCAAAAGCTTAATCAAATACCTTGGTGAAAGATTCATTGCAACAGATTGAGCGCGTATTCTAATGTATTGGTATCATCAGGTACTTTTTCCCCGCGGCTCTGAAGTTCCTCTATGTATAGTTCTACAGCTTCCTTTGCCATAGCTTTCGCTTCGTCTATGTTTTCACCATAAGTAATGCAACCGGGCAATGCCGGAACTGTAACTGTATATCCGCCCTCCGGTTCTTCATGCAAAAAGATCTTATAAGTATATTGCATCTTTTCCTGTTTTGGTAACAAAGTTAGGCAAATTACATATAGAGCGTAAAACTATCACTAGGTTTATGAAGTCCGGCATCCGAACTATAGCGATTACTTTCTTGAGAATATGCTCTGCCAGGCGCTCACTCCTTCACAAACCGCTGCACTTGCACTCGATACCCGCCATTAAAGGTAATAAAGTATATACCTCAAAAGTATATACCTCACGGAGGGTATGAAAAGGCACACTGTTGTATCTAATACAAAGGCTCCTGATGCGTATTGAAAATACGAAGTATATAAATATATACATCGTCAATTTCATAGAGAATAATGTAAGGGAACCGCTCTATTATTTTATAGCGTACATTTTCATAAGCTAATGAAGCTGCGAATGGAAATTTCTGAATCTTCCTAAATGTAGTGTGCACCTGTTTTTCAAACCTTTTGCCTAATCCTTTTTGTTGCAGTTGGTACCAGGCAACCCCATTTTCTATGTCCCGCAAAGCCAATGAGTAAACTTTTATCTTCCTGGGCATAATAAGGGGAAATTGCTATGATTACTCAATACGGATGGTTTTGCGCGCATCATCCCAATCCAAAAAACTGTCCGGGTTTTCCTTTATTTGTTTACGCGCCTCATTTACCAAATCAATTTGCTTTTGGGTCAATACACTTTTTTGTGTACTATTTTCAATAGTAAAACCCAGATTATTAGCTAAATCAATAAAAAAAGCGATTTTATTATCCGGGATATTAATGGTCAGTTGTTGCATAATACACGCTGTAAAGAAACAAAGTTAAAAAATTTGAACAAATAGACCATAACCGGCCATGGAAATTAACAGTTCAATAGCTTGATAGCAGAACCATCATTTTTTTGAAAATCAGGCTACCAGGCGCTCACTCCTTCACAAACCGCTGCACCTGCACCCCATGCTCGCCTTTAAAGGTTATAAAGTATATGCCTGACCGTAGGGCATGGATAGGCACGCTTGTTTCTGTTTGTGAGATAGGTTGCTGCATGATTTTTTGCCCTATGCTGTTGGTGATGGTAAAAGTATTGTAGGCTCCTTGTTCTGTTTTTATGTGTAGTTCATCAGTGGCGGGGTTGGGAAATAATGACATTTTCTCATTGTCTGGTTGTACTCCGGGCAGCGAAGTTTCGCCACAATAATTTGACGCATTTGGAAGTCCAGGAATATAATTGGTTATTTTTCGTATTTGGTTACAATAGCATGAGTAATAAATATTCCCAGAGCGGTCAAGGTACATAAACTCAGGGTGAATATCTGCAGCAATTGCAGGGGCTCCTTCTGCTTTATTACCGATACCAGTCGGCCCTATACCTGCTATTGTAGTAATAATACCCGTAATCGCATCCACTTTACGTATGCAATTATTTTGATTATCACCTATGACAACATTGCCAACATTATCAATAACAAAACTAATAGGTCCACTTAATTGAGCAACAGTAGCTGGTTCATTATCTCCTGAAAAACCATCTGTGGTGCCTGCATAAGTTGCAATAATTCCAGTTGAACTTATTTTACGAATTCTACTATTACTTCTGTCAGCAAAAAGAAGATTTCCAGAAGCATCAAACAACATTCCGGAAGGATAATGTATTTGAGCACTTGTAGCAGGTCCCAAATCACCTGATAAACCAGGTATACCATTTCCTGCAATAGTTGAAATAATACCCAACGAATTTATTTTTCTGATTCTACCTAATTCACCGATATAAATATTACCTTCATTATCTCCATAAACACTACAAGTATTGGTAAGTTGGGCATTAGTAGCAAGGCTCCCATCGCCCAAAGAAGTTCCTCCACCAGCATAAGTGGTGATTAAACTCGTTGTCGCATCTACTTTTCTTATTCTGTTATTTGAATTTCCATCAGTGAAATAAATATTGCATAAATTATCAACATAAATCCCATAGGGAAATTTTATTTGTGCATTCGTAGCAGGTCCATTATCTCCTGAATAACCAG
Organism: uncultured Bacteroidota bacterium; assembly: GCA_903887005.1. Classification (GTDB taxonomy): domain Bacteria; phylum Bacteroidota; class Bacteroidia; order Chitinophagales; family Chitinophagaceae; genus Nemorincola. The sequence goes on from CAISOH010000069.1 coordinate 10,311, forward strand.
ATACTCCTGTTCCAGCAATAGTAGTAATGGTACCTGTAGCAGCAGAAACTTTTCTAATTCTATTGTGATTTGCATCACTAATAAATACATTGCCATATCCATCTAGCCATACACCTTCGGTTGCGTCTAAACTTGCATTTGTAGCTGGTCCACCATCCCCTAACGCAGTGGCTGTTTGGCTCCCTGCTATAGTATAAACACGCATATCCCCTGTCTGCCCCTTAGCAAAAAAAGGTAATAATAGTAGCAATATGCAGGCTATCTTTTTCAAGCGGGATGTTTATATATGCAATTTATGGAAAAGATATGTGTAATGGGATTATTGGGGTAAATAAACTTACAAAATAGAAAATAGGCGTTGCCACTGCTACGTTGGTATGCATGCTACCTGTAGCAATCTGACTGCAAAAAAGTATTACTCACAGCTTTACAGTTTAATCACAACTTATGGAATTAAAAAAATTACTAACTTTGTGAAGCTATGACGCAATCGAAAACCAAATTACAAAAGGTAAACAGAAAAGGTTCTGTATCAAGAGCAGTTATAAGAAAAGCTGTTGAAAAAGCTTTTGGCATAGATGGTTCAAATAAAAAAAACATCTTGAAAAAAGCGTCCTGAAAACTGTCACTATTTTATGTCAGTATCCTATAATGGCTTTGTTTTTATCAATTGCCCTTTTGATGAAGAGTTTAAAGACATGCTCTATGCTATTGTCTTTACTGTTTACAGATGTGGTTTCAAACCAAGAAGTGCCTTAGAGGAAGATAATGCCCTTAATAACAGGCTTGCCAAGATCGAAAAATTAATAGAAGAAAGCAGGTTTGGCATTCATGATATATCAAGAACTGAAACGAATAATATTGCTTTGCCGAGATTTAATATGCCTTTTGAATTAGGCATATTTTTTGGTGCAAAGAAATTTGGCGACCAGGAACAAAAAAATAAAGTGGCACTGGTTTTAGAAAGGGAAAAATATCTTTACCAGCAATATATTTCAGATCTGAATGGGATTGATACCAAGGCTCATGGCGGCAACCCTGAAAAGGCAATAAAAATAGTGAGGGATTGGTTGCGTGTTTCATCTGGTGAAAAAGGAATTGACGGACATATAAAAATTGTAAAGGATTATAGAGAGTTTCGACAAAAAATGCCCGGGATTACTACTGATTCAGGATTAGATATAAATGAACTGACTTTTACGGACTATTGCCTTATGGTAGAAGAAGCTTTAAGTATTAACATGCTGTAGCATTGTATTTATTTTCCATTTGCAATAGATAATTGCTCATTTCCCATCCCTTTTAATTTCATTTCCTCCGTCATAACGGACCAGGAAAAATAGTTGCTGGCGTTTACTATTTCTGTACGTCCCTTTTGCCCACTGAAAGAGCCTTCCGGTACAACATTAACATCGTTTTTAGTCCCTTCAAAACCTGCGCCTGATAAGCCTTTTCATGATTTCGGTTAGTTTTTTTTATGACATAAATCATACGCTTAAATGACGATGTCATGACACGAAAATTATGCTGCGGCGGGATGTGAAAGTACCTTTGTACTGAGCTTTTAACCAAAGTATATGAGCACGAAAGACAATCAGAATATTCAGGATTTTTGGGTGGTAGGCATCAATTACAAAAAGACCGATGCTTCTTTAAGAGGGTTGTTCGCAGTAAATAATGAGCAATATGACCAGCTTTTATCTGTTGCGCCTGAATTTGGACTTAATGAGTTTTTTATCCTTTCTACCTGCAACCGTACCGAGATATATGGTTTTGCAGACAGTCCAAAGCAATTAACTAACCTTTTATGCAGCGTTTGCGCTGGTGATGCAACTACATTTGAAAGTATTTCCTATATCAGAAATGAAAGAAAGGCAATAGAACATTTATTTCATGTGGCAGCCGGGTTAGACTCACAGATATTAGGCGATTATGAAATATTAGGCCAGATTAAAATTGCAGTAAAAAATGCAAAAGCACGTGGTTTTATAGGTTCTTTCATGGAAAGGCTTATTAATTCCGTTTTGCAGGCATCAAAGGCAATAAAGACACATACAGCATTAAGCGGGGGTACAGTTTCCGTATCATTTGCCGCTGTACAATATATCAGGGAGTTTTTTGAAGGGCCTAATTTCACTCCAAAAATGAAATGCCCTTCATCCGCACATATGATGACCACTCCCAGCTGCGCTCATTATACGCACCAGGAAAAAATTGAAGATAAAAAAATCGTATTACTCGGAACCGGGAAAATAGGCAAGTCCACCTGCCGTAACCTGGTTGATTACTTAGGTACACATAATATTACTTTAATAAACAGAACAGAAGAAACAGCAGCTAGTCTAGCTCAGGAATTAGGCCTTACATCAGCGCCGATAGAAGCATTGGAAAGTGAACTGGCTGATGCGGACATTATACTTGTTTCTACAAGCGCCGCCGAACCGGTAATATTAGAAAAACACTTAGAAAATAAAGGAAAGAAACTGGTAATAGACTTCTCCATTCCATGCAGTGTGGCAGTAACAGCCCAGGCGCTGCCAAATGTTACCTTCGTGGATGTGGATTTGTTATCAAAAATAAAGGATGAAACTCTGAGCCAGCGCCATGCGGAAGTGCCTAAAGCGGTAGCTATTATCAATGAGCTTATTGGTGAATTCATTGAGTGGTATGATATGCGCAAACATGTGCCGGTGCTGAAAGAGGTAAAAAACAAACTGAAGGAAATATACATTGACCCCGTGGTGCTGAACAATATCCACTTTTGCCATAATGAAGTGAATGATGAAAAGATACAGAAAGTAATCAATTCACTGGCGATAAAAATCAGAAAAAATAATACATTAGGCTGCAATTACATTCAGGCCATAAACGAGTATATTGCATAAGTATGGATAAAATAATAAAGATTGGCACCCGCGAAAGCCAGTTAGCGGTATGGCAGGCGGCTACCGTAAAGGATCTTTTACAAAAAAACGGATATCGGTCCGAACTGATCTATATAAAAAGCGAAGGTGACACCGATCTTAAAACGCCATTGTATGAAATAGGAGTACAAGGCATCTTTACAAGGGCCCTCGATATTGCCTTACTTAACGGAGATATTGATATTGCAGTACATTCTATGAAGGACGTGCCTACTATGATGGCCAAAGGGATAGTACAGGCAGCAGTATTACCAAGGGCGTCTTATAAAGATTTGCTGGTACCGAAACCGGGACAAAAATTTTCAGAACAGACAGAACCTTTAGTTATAGCCACCAGCAGCATAAGGCGCAAGGCGCAATGGCTGAACCGCTATCCTAATGATAAAATAGAAAACCTGAGGGGCAATGTAAATACACGGTTGCGCAAGGTGGAAGAGAATGACTGGAATGGCGCCATCTTTGCCGCGGCCGGATTAGAACGCATCGGATTGAGGCCTAAAAATGCTTTGGAATTGGATTGGATGTTACCCGCGCCTGCACAAGGCGCTATTATTGTTGTAAGCACGGACAAAAATACTTATTGCCTTGAGGCTTGTGCGCATTTTCATGATGCGGATACAGCAGTATGTACTGCTATAGAACGGGATTTTTTAAGGGCGTTGCTGGGAGGCTGTTCTACACCTATCAGCGCACTGGCAAAGGTTAATAACGGCTATGTGGAATTTACCGGAAATATATTGAGTAAGGATGGTAAGCAAAAAAAAGAGATAACTAAAAGGGCAGGTATCAATGAATCTGCAAATATGGGAACTGAGGCTGCGGCAGAATTATTAGCAAACGGCGGCCAGGAAATATTAAACGGCATTCGCAATGAAAATTAATACATACGTTTTAAGTACGGCAGAACTCGACAAATCGCTTATAAATGCAGCCTTAAATAATGGCATTGAACTTGATGCATTGTCGTTTATCGAAGTGGAGCCAATCAGGGAAAAAAACCTGAAGGAAGAGCTGGCGGAATTATGTAAATTGTCACTGACTGCAGTATTTACCAGCGCCAACGCGATTAGTGCAATTTCCGGCATATTAAAAAGTTTAAAACCGATATGGAACGTTTATTGCATTGGGAGTGCTACTAAAAAAGCAGTGCTTGAATATTTCGATAGTTCATTGATTAAGGGTACTGCAAATGATGGGGCAGGGCTTGCGGAGATAATAAAATCGGATAAGGTATCAGATGTGGTTTTCTTTTGCGGGGATAAACGCCTGGACGCATTGCCGGATTTCCTGTATAAGAATGATATAATGGTTCGCGAGATAGTAGTGTATAAAACCCGGGAGACCCCGGAGCAGGTTAAAAAGCATTACCAGGGAATTATGTTTTTCAGTCCGAATGGAGTGAATAGTTTTTTCAGAGTCAATAATATCGATCCTCGTACTGTTTTGTTTGCGATTGGTAAAACTACCGCCAAGGCTATAAGGTCGAAGACAACCAACAACGTTATTGTTAGCGCTACACCTTCCAAAGCGCATTTGGTTGATACAGTAATCCAACATTTTCATAAGTAGGCTCTTATGAAAAGTGAAAATTTTCTCGCAAAGGCGCAAAGCCGCAAGGTTGAATTTTTTGATAATAAGCTATTAAAAATCAAGAACGCAAAGGTGTAGAATCAAATAGTATGTAATTTATCTTTGTGTAGTAAAAAAGTTTAAAAAAATAATCAATGAGCGAATTGAAAAATGATCTGATATTAAAAGCTTTAAGAGGTGAAACTGTGTCACGTCCGCCGGTATGGATGATGCGGCAGGCAGGCAGGTATTTGCCGGATTATATAAAACTGCGTGAAAAATATGATTTCTTCACACGGGTACAAACTCCCGAAATTGCCTGTGAAATCACCCTGCAACCGGTTGACCAGGTAGGCGTTGACGCAGCTATACTTTTTTCAGACATTTTGGTGATTCCCCAGGCAATGGGTATGACCGTTTTGCTGGAAGAAAACAAAGGGCCATTGCTGCCCAATGTGGTAAAAAACAAAGCGGATATAGATGCGTTGAATACAGGGGATGTAGAAGACAGGCTGGGTTATGTAATGAAAGCATTGGGATTGATCAAAAATGAACTTAATGGCCGCGTACCACTGATAGGTTTTGCAGGCGCTCCATGGACGCTGCTTTGCTACATGGTAGAAGGAAAGGGTAGTAAATCATTTGATAAGGCAAAACAATTCTGTTTTACACAGCCGGAACTGGCTCATTCCCTGCTTCAGAAAATAACTGACATTACTATACTATACCTGAAGGCGCAGGTAAATGCTGGTGCCGACCTGGTGCAGGTTTTTGATAGCTGGAGCGGTATGCTGAGCCCCGCTGATTTTAAAATATTCGCACAACCATACTTATTGCAGATTTCAGATGCCGTGAGCAAACATGCACCAGTAATTCTATTTCCCAAAGGCAGCTGGTATGCATTGCCTGAATTAAGCAAAAGCAGCGCATCCGGCCTTGGTATTGACTGGAGCCTGACTCCGGCAATGGCAAGAGAAATGACCAATAACAGTATAACACTTCAGGGAAATTACGACCCAACAAAATTGTTACAGCCAATCAGCACAATCAAAAAAGAAGTAAAGGAAATGATAGATGCGTTTGGTGTAAACAGGTATATAGCTAATCTTGGACATGGCATATTACCAAATGTGCCTGTTGATCATGCAAGGGCATTTGTAGATGCAGTGAAGGAGTACGGGAATTAAGTCAAAAGTTAAAAGTTAAAAGTTAAAAGTTAAAAGTTAAAAGTTAAAAGTTAAAACCAGAAAGTTACCGCTGAGATCCCATCATAATCTTAAACTTCAATGAGTATTAAAGAGCAATTTGTTCAGTATTTACATAACCTGCAGAATGCTATCTGCGCCGGACTGGAAGGCGTGGACGGCAAGGCAAAATTCATTGAAGATAAATGGGAACGCCCGGAAGGCGGCGGTGGTAAAACAAGGGTGATTGCAAACGGGGCTGTTTTTGAAAAAGGTGGTGTGAATACATCTGTTGTTTATGGCACCTTACCAAAAGCAATGCAGCAGTCCTTTAATGTTCCGGAGAGTAATTTTTTTGCTTGCGGCCTTTCATTGGTTATTCATCCGCTTAACCCTTTTGTGCCTACGGTTCATGCCAACTGGCGTTATTTTGAATTATACGACAAGGAAGGGAAACGGCTTGATTGCTGGTTTGGCGGCGGTTCAGACCTTACGCCTTATTATATTTTTGAAGAAGATGCAAGGCACTTTCATACTACTTTGAAAAATGCAATGGTGCCTTTTGGCAATGAATCATATCCGCAGTACAAGAAGCAATGTGATGAATATTTTGTGAACAAGCACCGGGGCGATGAGATGCGGGGCATAGGAGGCGTATTTTATGATTATTTACGTCCAAAGGATGCAGCAGATGAACAACGTCTTTTTGCTTTTCAGCAGGCAAATGGAAATGCTTTTTTACCCGCCTATATACCTATTGTTGAGAAAAGAAAGGATACTCCTTACGGAGAAAAAGAAATAGAATGGCAGGAAATAAGAAGAGGTAGATATGTGGAATTTAATCTCATACATGACAGGGGAACCTTATTTGGATTAAAGACAAATGGCAGAACAGAAAGCATACTTATGAGCCTGCCACCAAGAGCAAGGTGGTATTATGATTATCAGCCTGAGGCCGGAAGCAAGGAAGCGGAAATGATGAAGTATTACAAGCCGAGGGAATGGGTTTGATAATGGCGTTAATCGGTGTGCCACACTTTCAAAGTGTGGCACACCTTCCCGATGGGTGATACATAAGTGTGCCACACCAGAAAAGGTGTGGCACACTTTCGAAACACTTCAAATAGAATTGTTGATTTTTTTTTATTTTTGGTAAATGGATTTTATTAAGGAAAATATCTATCACATTTATAACAGAGGCAATAATAAACAGTCTATCTTTTTTACTGAAGGGAATTATATATACTTCTTGCAAAAAGTCAGAAAATATATCATTCCTCATTGCGATATTCTTGCGTATGCATTGATGCCTAACCATTTTCATTTTTTAATACATGCCGATGAAAGAACAGAAAAACAATTGACTGATTTGAAAATGAACAGGAATGTTTTGAGTGAAGGCATAAGATTATTATTAAGCGCCTATACTAAAGGGATTAATAAACAACAAGAAAGAACAGGAAACTTAATACAGCAAAATACAAAATCAAAATGCGTTACAGAAGTATCAAACATGAATGGGCAAGGATATGCAACTACGTGTTTTCATTATATCCATCAGAATCCGCTCATGGCCGGTTTTGTAAATAAAATTGAAGATTGGCACTATTCTTCATACAGGGATTATGCCGGGTTAAGAAAAGGTACTTTATGTAATCAACAATTGGCAAAAGAGTTGTTGGGAATACAAATTGATGATGTGAAACAAAAAAGAATATTTTCTGATGAATCTCTGAAAAATATTTGGTAACAACACAAAGGTGTGCCACACTTTCAAAGTGTGGCACACCTTCTAAAAACAACTATATGGATTCATCCGCAAAAAAATACACCACTGAATACTTGAAACTTGCGCACAAAAGGTGCATTTTTAATAAAAACGAGATTTTGGAAAGTAATGAATGTGGTTGTTTTTATTGTCTGAATGTTTTTTTGCCAATTGAAATAGAAGAATGGACAGATGAAAACAATGCAAAAGGCGAAACTGCAATTTGTCCTAAATGTGGAATTGATTCAGTTATTGGCTCAAAATCTGGGTTCCCGGTTACAGATGAGTTTTTTTTAAAAGAGATGAAAGGATACTATTTTTGATTAAAGCGAATAAAAGTGTTTATAATATCGTTAATGACTTAAAATACTTTATAACATGCACCTGATAAGAAGAAACAGAATTCTCCGGCAATCTCCGGCAATCCGCGCTATGGTAGCGGAAACTATATTAAGGCCGGCAGATTTTATTGCTCCTTTGTTTATTACAGAAGGCACAGGAGTAAGAGAAGAAATATCATCCATGCAGGGATACTACCGCATGAGCATTGATAATACATTGCATGAAGTAAAGGAATTGTGGTCGCTGGGTATTAAGAGTGTACTGCTGTTTATAAAATGCAACGATGAACTGAAAGATAATAAGGGTACAGAAGCCCTTAACCCCAATGGCCTGATGCAGCGCAGTATCAGGGCTATAAAAAGCGCTTACCCTGACGTTGTAGTAATGACTGATGTGGCGCTGGACCCATTTTCAACTTTCGGTCATGATGGGATAGTGGAGGGTAATGAAATAGTAAATGACCCAACAGTGGAAGTGCTGGCGCAAATGAGCGTAAGCCACGCACAGGCAGGCGCAGACATTGTAGCCCCCAGCGATATGATGGATGGGCGCATCTTAGCCATTCGTGAAGCATTGGAAGCAAACGGACATACAAAGACGGGCATAATGGCTTATAGCGCTAAATATGCATCCTGTTTTTACGGGCCTTTCCGCGATGCATTGGACAGCGCACCGGGCTTTGGCGATAAAAAAACTTACCAAATGGATTATGCCAACCGGGTGGAGGCTATAAAAGAAACCTTGATGGATATAGAAGAGGGCGCGGATATAGTGATGGTAAAACCAGCTATGGCATATCTCGACATCATTCGGGAAGTACGAAATAGCGTAGATGTACCGGTAAGCGCATATCATGTGAGTGGAGAATATGCCATGATAAAGGCAGCGGCAAAAATGGGCTGGCTGGATGAAAACAAAGCAATAATAGAATCACTGACAAGCATTAAGCGTGCAGGCGCAGATTTGATTGCTACCTATTTTGCAAAGGATGCAGCGAAGCTAATGGCTTAATTGCGCAATAGCTTAATGGCTCAATTGAGTAAATGTTTGCATAACTTTGTTGCATATTTTTTGGTTTATGGTATTATCTGAAACTACAAAAAAAACAGAGGCGGAATACTTTGCAATGGACCTTGAATCAGAGGGGATGCTTGAGTTTTATGATGGGAGGGTTGTTGTAAAAGACCGCAGCAGTACTTTTGATCACAGCAGAATTGGAGCAAATTTGATTGGAGAAATCGGAAAGTTTTTAAAAGGGAAAAACAGCCGCGCCTTTTATTATAAATTGCGGGAAACGACACCTTCAGGCAATGCCTACATGTATCCTGATGTAACAATAGTTTGCGGAAAAGCATTGTTGAAAAAAGATTGCTTTGATACCGTTACGAATCTGTCTGTTATCATGGAAATAATGACTGATGCCACCCGGAACATTGATATGGGTTCTAAATTCTGGTATTCAATACAAATACCAACCTTAAAAGAGTACATCCTTGTTGATAGCACACGGTATCATGTGATTACTGCCAGAAGGCAAGCTGAGGATACATGGCAATTCATAGTTACCGAAGGAATAGATTCATCCATTACTATCAATACGATTGAAATGGAACTACCTTTGAGGGATATTTACGATGAAGTTTCTTTTGATTAGAATAAAAAAATAACAACTCCCATTTTTTCTGATTTTACAATTAACTAGTAACAATAAATGACTACTAATACAAAAAGCAAAGAACTTTTCGCCCGTGCGCAACGCAGCATTCCCGGTGGCGTCAATTCCCCGGTACGTGCATTTAAGAGTGTAGGTGGTACTCCCATATTCATGGAGCGGGCCAGGGGTGCTTATATGTATGATGCCGATGGCAACAGGTATATAGACTACATCAACTCATGGGGGCCTATGATACTTGGCCATGCTTATGAACCTGTTGTGAAAGCAGTGCAGGAAAAAGCAATGCAATCCACTTCATTCGGCGCACCTACAGAACTGGAGATAGAAATGGCGGAACTGATAATCAGCATGGCGCCTAATGTGGATATGGTGCGTATGGTGAGCAGCGGCACCGAGGCTTGTATGAGCGCATTAAGATTGGCAAGAGGTTATACAGGCCGAAATAAATTCATCAAGTTTGAAGGTTGTTACCATGGCCATGCCGATGCCTTTTTAGTAAAAGCTGGAAGTGGCGTAGCTACGTTCAATATTCAGACTATACCGGGAGTAACTGCCGGGGTATCTATTGATACGCTGACGGCACCTTATAATGACCTGGAATCTGTACAAAAATTAGTGAATGAACATTCGGGTACAATTGCAGCCATATTCGTAGAGCCTGTAGCCGGGAATATGGGTTGTATCCCGCCTGAACCGGGATTCCTTGAAGGATTGCGTAAGATTTGCGACCAGGAAGGGATTGTATTGGTCTTCGATGAGGTGATGACGGGATTCCGGCTGGCACCCGGCGGCGCACAGGAGCGGCTTGGCGTTAACGCCGACCTTGTTACTTATGGCAAAGTAATTGGTGGCGGCTTGCCCGTGGGTGCATTTGGAGGTAAGAAAGAGATCATGCAGCACATAGCTCCATTGGGCAATGTTTACCAGGCTGGCACGCTCAGTGGCAACCCGATAGCTATGATAGCCGGTTATACCATGCTGAAAACACTGAAAGATAATCCCGGAATATATAAAGAACTGGATGAGAAAACGGAATACCTGCATAAAGGACTTGAGGGTGCTTTAAGTGGATGCGGATCGCCATTTGTCATTAACCGTTTTGGCTCTATGTTAAGTGTGCATTTCAGCGATAAACCGGTAAATAACTTTGCGGCTGCGGCATCAGCTAATAATAATTTATTCAACCAGTTCTTCCATGCTATGCTGAACAGCGGCATTTACCTGCCACCATCCGCTTTTGAAACATGGTTTATCAGCGCAGCATTATCTAAGGAAGATATTGATGAAACTATAGAAGTGGCAGGGAAAGCGCTGAATCCCTCCCGCTGAAAAGCGGGACAGGTGCCGGGACTTCCCCTCATTATCTGTCTCTATTTTGAACCTTTTTGTTTCCAGTTCCTTCTGTACTAAAGAGAGTGGTATATTGTATTGTCCCAGACCTTCTTTTCTTGTAAAAGTGTCAGATAGAAATTTGCTGTATAATAACCTCAAAACAGCTAAATAGATGGTCCCCCTTTAGGAGTATATTTGTTCTTTTTTACGTTTTTTCACTTTAGCTTAAAAATGCCTGAAATCCTTTACTGGTAAGCGTTTCAAGATTCAGCAAAATGAAAGTACATTAAGCTAAATTAAGATAAACCGTCCCCTTAGCCGTCCCCTTTATGTCAAATAAAGCTGTATATTTGTTGCGCAAAACCTTCAAATTATGGCAAGTAGTACACTCGTATTAAAAGAACCTAAAGCGGAATCCCCAACGCTTATCTACCTTTTATTCCGTTTCAACAATCAACGGTTAAAATATTCTACCGGGCAAAAAATTCATCCAAAATTCTGGAACGAAGATAGTCAAACTGTCAGACAAACAAGGTCTTTCACTGGTTATGCTGAATTGAATACCTCGCTAAAGAACCGCATGGATGCGGCACATGACATTTACCGCACTATCGTTAATAATAAACAAATCCCCACCGTAAAAGCTATAAAAAGAGGCCTTGATGAGGTTTTTAAAGCTCCACTGCAAAACAGTAGCCCTAAAGAATTTATGGGATTTATTGACCACTATATTACAACTTCAACAAAAAGCGCCTCTACAAGAAAAAATTACAGTCAAACTTTAAGGCTGCTAAAAGATTTTCAGGAAAAAAACAGATGTTCGCTAACCTTTGACAGTATTGATTTAGACTTTTATGAAAAATTCATAGCCTACATGACTGGTCAGAATTACTACATGAATACCATAGGTACTATTATTAAGAACTTGAAAGTATTTATGAATGAAGCAATAGAAAAAGGGCTTACAAAAAACATTGCTTTTAAGAGTAAGAAATTTAAGAAACTGCAAGAAGAATCGGAAAGCATTTATTTAAGTCAGGATGAAATCACCAAAATATACAACCTCGATTTATCAGATAATGAAAGGTTATGCAAAGCAAGGGATTTATTTGTAATTGGCTGCTATACTGGTTTAAGGTTCTCTGACCTGTCAAAACTGACTGAAAAAAATCTCATTGATAAGAATACCAAAATTAAAATGCTTACTCAAAAAACGGCGGAGCTTGTAATAATACCGCTACATACTTATATCTTAGAGATACTAAAACGCTACGGCGGAAAAATACCGGAAGTTATCAGTAATCAAAAAATGAATGATGATTTAAAAGACATTGGTAAACGTGCTAAAATAAAGGAAAAAATAACCTTGCATTATACAAAGGGTGGTATAAAAGAAACTAAAACATTACCGAAACATGATTTAATATCAGTGCATACTGCAAGGCGTTCCTTTGCCACCAATGCTTACTTAAATGATATACCTTCAATCTCAATTATGAAGATAACAGGACATAGGACAGAACGGGCGTTTTTAACCTACATTAAAATCACACAGGAAGAAAACGCAAACAAGTTATTAAATCACGCTTTCTTTAAATAAACCATTATGAGTAACAAAGATTTTAAACAGTATGGAAAGGATTTTTTGTTAAACCAAGAGATATGGTCAATGACTGACCGATTAGAACTTTTAGAACAAAAAGTTTTTAAAAATAAAAAAACATATCCTGCTACCGCTGCACAAAAAATGCTCATTCTTTATCATCTTGGGTTATTAGATAAAATTCTTTCTACTCAAAATGAAATTTCCCATGCAAAACAGGCAAAATTGCTATCTCTTGTAATAAGCGCAAGCGATGAAAATATCAGGCACTATCTGTCTTTTATTAATTTACCTGAATCGGAAATAAAAACCGAATCTAATTATGAGTATTTGGTTCAAACATTCGAGGAACAAGGATTAAATAAAATTGCGCAAGACTGTGAAGAAATTTTAAAGTCTATTCAAAACAAGAAGGATAAAAGAAAGACAAAATAGGGGTTACCCAACTACCTACCCCTACTATTCATCTTCCCACATTTGCTTTATAAAAGCGAATAAAGATGAATCAAATTTTATTAAACGGTATCGAGCTAAAAGATTTACTTCACAGCATAGGAGAATTAATTGATAAAAAGCTTGACCAAAGAAAACCAACACACGGCAAGCAAGTTAATTATTTAAGCCGTCAGGAAGTATGCAAACTTCTTAGAATTTCACTCCCAACATTAAATGACTGGTCAAAACTTGGCAGGTTACAATCATACAAGATTGGTAACCGGGTTTTGTATAAACAGGAAGAAGTAGAAAATTCCCTGCATCAGGTAGCCTCACTAAAATATAAAAAGGGGGTATATCATGACTAAGATAATTTTAATACTTCGTCTGTTCTCCTCCCTGAAAATAAATAAGCCAAAACCTAATATATACCCTATTGTGCCTATAGTAACACAGCACAATAGGTTGCATAGTGCAACAACGAAAGTTACATCATTTCGTTTCAATTCATTGACAATCAATACTTACAGGCGTTTTACCTATTTTTTATTAAAAAATACCATTATTTAATCAGTTTTTACTAAAAATTTTAGTCAAAATCAGTCACTTATTAAATTTAAAATTTATGGACACGGTAGTATATAAATTACACAAAATCAGCAAATATCCACTTATCGAATTTGCTATTCAGAACCTTAAAAAGAATGGTAAAGGAAAAATTCTTGTTGCAAAAGATACCAGTTCTTTTGGATTAGATACCCATACTGAAGCGGTATTAAATCTCAAATTAGGTAAGATGACCTTCATTAATTACAACGAAAATTTAAAATTACCCTCCTCTGCATCTGGGATAAATATTATGATAGATAACGAAAGGGATTTTATCCGGTTTGAATTTTCTATCCCCAAATTTTTATTTGCAAATAATGTATGTGAAATTATTCCACCCTTTCAGTCAAAATATTATAACATATCTGATACCTCTATGGTTGGTTTATGTGCAGAATACTGGTATCGTTTTTTAAAGACAATGTTTAGAAAAGTGATAAATGAATTAACCAATTGCCGGGCGGATTTTTCATGGTGTGATGTAGAACTGGCAAGATTAGATATATCATTTAATCAGATTTTCAGAACAAAAGACGAGGCGGAATTTTATTATCAATGTGTCAGAAAGGTAAGCTTACCTAAAAACAGTGAATTTTCTAAAAAAGATTATGTCACCTCAATAGCAATTGAGAATGCCCGGTATTATTGGAAAATTTACCTTAAAGGAGCTGAATTTGAAAAAAACGGGCAAGCGCAAATCAGGGAATACTTTAAGGAATATGAAAGAAGCGGGTTTAAAAACAGAAAAGATTCTCTTTATTTATCAATGAAACATATTGATGAATTACAATCGTATGCTGACCGGATATTAAGGTATGAGTTAGAAGTACGTCCGGGTTATATGAGTTACCTGTTTAACCAATACCTGAAAAAAAGGAGAATTCCCGAATACAGGCAATTACATAAAATACTGACCTACTTAATCAGAGAAGATAATTTAAATATAGCAAAATGGTATCAGGCTAAATATAAGGCTAAACCCGGTAATATTGATTCTAAAATTCCGGTTTCATTTATTGATGTTACTTTTTATCTGCCTGCCCGTATTTTAGACAAAAGCAGTACATCAGAAGTATATAAAGAAGTTTTTGACAAAAAAATTATTAACCGGCTAAAAAAAATTGAAACGGCTAAAAACATTTTGAAGAAAAAATATAACATTCAGGATTTGTATGAAGCCAAAAAAATAACTAAAGTCCTTGAAACGGAGTACTCCCGGAATCACTTATTCTTTTTTGACATTGATGAAAAAAATGCCGAAAAAGCAATCGGCGGGATTGCAATTTCAAACGATGGTATTGATAGAATGACCATATTGGAAGAAACGCCACAACATCAAAAATTTTCAATTAGTTTATTGAAGTTTATTATCATGAAACATAACCAATTCTTTAAGATGTTTCAATTTAAAAAGCTGCCGGACATTGAAAGAATTGCATTACAGGTAAAAGACCATAACGATACAGTAGGCACAAAATTTTCTCTGGTAAGCGAGAAGAAACAACAAAAAATAAACGGGAACAATGTAAAAATGATAATGGAGTTACTAAAACAATCTACATGGGAAGAAATCATAAAATCCGGCAGGGTACATCGTACAACGGTTTACCGCTGGAAAAAGAAAATAGAAAAAATAACAGGTGTTGACCAAGTATCTAATTTTATTGAGGATGATTTTGTATTGAATATAAAACAGGATTTAAATCGGCTCTATTCCCGGCATTATGACTGTATGGTGGATTGCACCAGCCCACTGGCAAGATTTTTAAATTCAACGGAAATATTAATGACAGTATAAAACCAAATACATGTTTTCAGGAATATTTAAGAGCTAAGAAATTGGCTCTTTTTTTTATGTCCTATTGAAATCCAATGAATATCACTGCTCAATAGCTGTTATATAGCTAACCAATATTTTAATGCGTAGGTACGGGTGCACAGGTCTGGGTGAACGCATAAAATATACATCGTATATAATATATTATATCTACTTTAATATATTGATTATTAA
>CAISOH010000070.1 GCA_903887005.1 uncultured Bacteroidota bacterium
CGACCTCAACGCAATATCGCAGGACAGGATAGATAAAGTGCAAGAAAAGCTCAACAACAGGCCTAGAAAAAAGAACAATTTTACCTCACCAATTAAATTGCTAAATTTACATAACGTTGCATTTGCTGCTTGAATTCAGCACTTGCTTTTGTAAAATTACGTGTATGTACATCAAATTACAAATTTCCCATCCTATTTTAGTATAGTTAAACTTTATTTTCCTCTTTTGCATAAATTTATACGCTATGGCTACAAAAACTATTCCAGCTCACATAGAGCACCTTTCCAAAGACAAGAAACTGCTGCCGTTATTACAAACACTGGAGCCATACGAACTAAAGAAGCGGAAGAACATTTGTTTGCGGCTATGCGCTTCTATTATGAGCCAGCAATTGTCCACGCGCGTTGCCGAAGTGATTTTCAAACGCTTCCTGGCGCTTTATGGCGGAGATGAGCCAACGCCGCAACAAATAGTTGACACACCTTTTGATAAACTGCGGGCTATCGGGCTTTCAAATGCAAAGGTGGGTTATGTACAGAATGTGGCACGTTACCTGCTCGAACATAAGGCGGATGATAAGATGTTATACAAAATGAGCGATGAAGACGTTATAGCTTTTCTTACTCCAATAAAAGGCGTTGGCAGATGGACGGTAGATATGCTGCTCATGTTTACACTTGGACGCGAAGATGTTTTTGCAGTAGATGATCTTGGCATTCAGCAATCAATGGCAAAAATTTACAAATTGGACATAACTGATAAAAAAGATCTTCGTAAAAAAATGCTGAAACTATCTGCTAAATGGTCGCCATACCGTACTTACGCCTGTTTTTATTTATGGAAGTATAAAGACACCAAATAGAAATGTATCCCGAAAAGAGCGGAGATACAAAAAGCATAACGACACGTAATCGTATAAGTTTTGTTGGTAGATTTGAAAACTTTTTTAAAGTTGTCAAATCTGGGGCTGCCTGAAGTATGAAAGACTACTACAAAATATTGGGTGTAAAACCTTCCGCTACCCTGCAGGAAATAAAGAAAGCATACCGTGCTTTGGCATTTAAATATCATCCTGACAAAAATCCGGAGAATTCATTATCGGAAGCCCATTTTAAGGAAGTGCAGGAAGCTTATGCCACACTATCAGTTGTTGCTAAAAGAGAAAAGTATGACGATGAGCGATGGTTTGCGGGCATGGGCAGCAAGACGCAGTATAAAGAGGCTGTAACGCCGGCATGGTTAGTGAATATATGCCGCCAACTAAATGCAAGCCTGGCTGTTATGGATACCTACCGGATAAGCCAGGGAGCATTGCACGAATATATACTCATGATACTCACGGATTCGCATCTGGGCGTATTACAGCAATATAACGATAAAGTAGCCAGTGATACGATTATCATGGAGCTTCTGAAAGCTACCGAAAAATTACAGATAAGTTATCTTGATGAAATAGAGAAGCGGCTCACCATCCTTGCCGGTAATAATAAGGACATGCTACAGGCTATTGAAGATTACATAGAAGAACGTCAAAGGAGCACCCGTTGGGAAAGCCTGATGCCCTTCTTTGTTTTACTCATTACCCTTGTTCTATGCGTGTGCATGTATCTGTACGGGAAATGGAATTAATCAGCAGCCTCAAAAAATGAAAGTTCTGTTTTCATTTTTTCAATCACATTATATATGATAGGGCATCGTCCATAATGCATCAGAGTACCAGACAGGCGGGCTTTGAAACCGGGCTTATGAAGATGTGGAAAATCGCGGCATTCGGAAAAGCGGTGTTCATAAATTGTACACTTATTAGCTGAGAAAAAGTGGCACGGAATCGTATTGATAAAACAATTTCCCTGCTGGCTTTCTTCTATATATTTTTCCTTGGTTTCTTCCTTAGATAACATCAGGTGACCGGCTAGCAAACCAACCTCTTCCTGTGTAACATTTATTACCAGCGATCTGCAGCAATTGCCACATTCAGTGCAGTCAATGGCCGCACTCACCTCATTATTAAGTGTATGGGCAAGAGCATCTAATTCAATATCACTACGGCTTCTCAGCGAGCGAAGAAAATGGTTGTTTTCCTCTTCTTTTTCGAGGGTTGCTTTTTCAATAAATAATAGGTCTGTTATACACACTATGATTAATTCAAATTTCTAAAATTCACTGGTACCAATTTACTTATACTTCTCTTCTCTGGGTATTAAATATTCAGGCAGTACTTTAAACCATTTATCCTATTTCAACAAAGTGTTCCTGGGGACTGTGAAGCTTTGTAACTGCGGTTTTAAAATTAGCTAAAAGCAGCGTTTTTAACTGTTTATTTGACAAGTTCCCGGCAGTGATCCAAATAATTTTAGGAGGAGATTTTTTCTTTAAAACAAGCTCTACAAAATCTTCGTCCTTTGTAATGATGATGATACTATCTTTTGAATTCTTAGCGTTTTGAAATATTTCATTATCCTCGGCAGATAATAATTTCATAAAGAAAACATGTTCTGCTTTTACCTTAAAAGTCTCTTTCAGCCATTCTGCTGTATTAGGAGGTAAGTTAGCGTCAATCCAATAAATATAGTCATTAAGCCGCATGAAGCCGTGGATGATTTAATTTCTGGGCAGCATAAAATAAACTGGCTTGTATATCTTCCGGTTCAAGATATGGATAGTCATCCAATATTTCCTTCTGCGTCATGCCGCTGGCAAGCATCTCCAGAACATCAATAACACGAAAACGCATACCGCGTATTATTGCTTTCCCGCCAAATATGCCCGGATTGTACGTAATACGGTTTAACAATTGATCTATTTCAGATTGCTTCATATTATAAAGTTACCAAAAAAAAATAATCCGTCAAAATCATCATTTTAGCCAAATAAGTCAGATTCACTTCGGCAGACCATATTATTTTGAAAGCCATTTGCTGTAAAATTTCACCATTTCTTCATGGGGAATAGTTTTGCCTTCTTCCAAATCTTTTAAACCTCTTTCTATGGAAGCCTTTTGTGCTTCACTGATTTCATTCCACCAATCCCCGGTTTGGTCTTTCTCTATTGTTTTTGCATCTTGTCCTTTCACAAATAGTCTTTTTGAAAATGGTTTATAAAATGAGCCGTCATTGCATTATGAAACTTATTACAACAACAATCCCAATTCCTAATTCCCAATTCCATCATTTAATTCAAACTCCTGAAATCCACTGGTACCAGTTTACTCACGCCCGGTTCCTGCATGGTCACACCATATATCACATCCACGGATGCCATTGTCTGCTTGTTGTGTGTAACTATGATAAACTGCGAATTGTCGGAGAATTTGCGGATCATCTGTGTGAATTTGCCTACGTTGGCGTCATCCAGTGGGGCATCCACCTCATCCAATATGCAGAATGGTGCGGGCTTTATCAGGTATATGGCAAACAGGAATGCCGTTGAGGTAAGCGTCTTTTCCCCACCTGATAACTGCGTCAGCGTACTTGGTTTTTTGCCCTTTGGCTGGGCGTATATTTCTATATTGCTGTCAGCCATATTTTCAGGATCGGTAAGGCGCAGATCGCAATTATCATCTTCCGTAAACAAGGCTTTAAATACCTGCACAAAATTCTTGCGGACCATGTCAAATGTCTCGCTGAATTTTGTATTCGCAGTATTCTCCACCTCTTCTATGGTTGACAGCAATGATTCTTTCGCATTTACCAGGTCATCCCGCTGCTCCACAATAAAATCATTACGCACCTTCATTTCGGTGTATGCCTCTATTGCCGTCGGATTTATTTCGCCCATGTTTTCAAGGCGCTTCTTCATTTTTTCTGCATCGGCAGTCAGTTCCTCTATGGGTTGCGCTCCTTTGCGTGGCTGGTCGAGTATCTCATCAAGCACCACTTTAAATTCAATAGCCAGACGCTCACTCATGCCAGCTACCTGCACTTTCATAGTACCCAGTTTTTCCTTGATACCGTTCAGCAGAGCTTCGGCGTGTTCTTTCTCACGGCGTTTCTGGTTGAGGTGGCCTTCCTGCGCAGTGATATTATTGCGCATCTCGTAATAAGCCCTGTCCTTGTCATTCAGTATGCGCTCCTCGCTTTCTTTGCGGCTCAGTAATTCGTATAACTCATTATCGCCGCTGTGCAGGCTTTTTTCTGTCTCTGCGAGCTGGGCGTTTATCTGTTGCAGCTGTTCGCTGTTGGTAGCTATTTGGCGTTTCAGGTCACTCAGCTGGTTAGTGCGGAAATTCAATTCCTGTTTCAGGCTGTCGAGCTTGCTATGCTGGCGGGTGTAGTTTATATTATGCTGGTTGTATTGCTGGGTAACTTCATTAAAAGCAAGTTCCACCGCCCTGAAATCAGCTTCTGCATTTTGAATATTTGCCTGTAAGCCTTTAAGTTCTTCAGTAATTGTTTCAAGCGTTTCGCGTGTATCCCTGATATTTTCATGGGTATCATCCAGTTGATCCTGTATTTCCTGCAGGCGCTTGTCGCCGGTCTGGTTCAGGTGCTCATAGTTTTCTATCCTGTTGCCAAGGTTCACACTATGGTTCTGCATCCGGTTTATTTCCTGCCGGGTCTGCTCTATTGCTTTATCGTTCAGCGCCTGGTTGAACCCGGTAATGAGCGTTTGCGTTTCCGCTATGTATTGTTTCAGTTCCGCTGTTGTAGCGGTAAGTTCCTGTATTTCTTTGGCAAGTCGTTCCAGGTTTTTTGCACGCCCTATTTTATTTCCTTCAAATAATCCAATGGAACCTCCGCCCAGCGTATATTTTCCACGAATCATTTTGCCACTCTTTTCTACCAGCACATTACCATTCTCCGGCTCTGCCTGTGTAATGTCGGCGCCATCATTCATGATGTAAACATGGCCCAGCAAATGCTTCGCAAGCTCCGCATATTGCTCGTCAACGGTTACTACTTCCAAAGCGGATATAGAATCTTTAGAAGCTTCTGCAGTAGTTTGTTTATAAGCCCCGAGATGGTCTAATATGAAAAAGTTGGCCTTGCCTTTTTTATTTGTATCCAGCAGTTTTACTGCCTTTGCGGCCTCATTAGTATCGGCTACAATATAGTAGTTTAGATAATTGTCGAGCACATTTTCCAGTGCGGTGCGATACTCATTTTTTACCACGAATACGTCTGAAAGCAGTGGTGCATTATTATTCCATTCCTTATTCTTCTTCAGGAATTTAATGCTGTCGGGATAACCTTCCAGGCTGTCCACCAGCGACTTCAGCAAGTCATGTTCATTGCGGCGCCTATCCAGTTTCCGGTTCTCTTCTACCAGTTTCGCCCGCAGTGTTTCCATTTGCTCCTGGCTCTGCAATATCTTAGACTTTACTTCCTCATATTTGGATATCAGGTCCTGTAGTTCATTTTGCTTGTCGCCAAGTTTTTCTTCCGTGTCTATACGCTCTTCGCTCAGTTGTTTTACCAGTGTGGCGCGTTGCGCCTTTTCGCCCTGTACCTGCTGCATGCTGCGCTGCAGGTTCATTAAAGATGTATCGGCAATGGCAACTTTCTTTTCCGCATCAAACTGGCTGCGCTGCCGTTGCTGGTATTCATTACGCATTTTTTCCAATACCAGTTTCTTTTCATCAAAGCCTTTGCGTTTTTCGTCAACCGTATTGCGAAGTGTTTCCAGGTCGCTTTTTAATTTTTCAAGAGTGGCAGTCTCTTCTGTTATTTGTTTTTCAGACAAAGCGATGGACGCTTCCAGTTTTTGCGACTGGCCACCAGCGCCTGATAAGAAATCGCGCAAAGTTTTCTCACGCTCTTTCAGATGCTCTAAGCGTTGTGCGGCAAGCTTCTTGTCACTTTCTAGCTGGCGCACCCTGTTTATGAGTTCATTAAATTGTTTCTGCAGCTTGCTAAGCTCCTGCTCTTTTTCTATCAGCTTCACTTTTTGCTGTTCCACACTTGCTTCCTCGGTGGCTACCATCGCTTCAAGCTGGGTCCTTCGGTCGGTTTCGGTATCGTGTTGTTCGTTGAGTGTCTTATACTGTTCGTTGAAATGCTCTAAGGACGCCTTGGCAAGCTCTATGCTCACTTCTTTATATTCGCCCTTTATGTTGAAGTAACGTTCCGCTTTTTTAGCCTGGCTTTCGAGTGTGCGCAGATTATTGCCTATTTCAAAAAGCAGGTCTTCAATACGCGCAATGTCCAGTTCTGTGGCTTCCAGCTTTTGTTTTGCTTCTTTCTTGCGTGTTTTATAAATAGATATTCCGGCGGCCTGTTCCAGCATCCTGCGGCGGCTTCCGTCCTTGTCCTTGATAATATCGTCCACCATGCCCAGTTCTATGATAGCATAAGAGTCATTGCTGACGCCCGTATCTAAGAAGAGGTTATGAATGTCCTTCAGCCGGCAGCTCACATCATTGAGGCGGTATTCGCTTTCCCCGCTTTTATAAAACTTCCTTGTTATAGTAACTGTTGTAAATTCCGTTGGCAGCAGATTGCGGGTATTCTCAAAAGTGAGCGATACCTCCGCCATACCCGATGCATTACGCGTACGTGAACCATTGAAGATGAGGTCGTCGAGATTATCAGAGCGCAGCGCCTTGATTTTATGCTCACCGATCACCCAGCGTATCGCATCCACTATATTCGATTTGCCGCAACCATTCGGCCCCACGATACCCGTAATCGGGTTATCCAGTATTATATGGGTTTTGTCTGCAAAAGACTTAAACCCTTTTATTTCCAAAGATTTTAACTTCAAAGCACAATAAATTTACGAGGAAGACAAAAGTAAGGTAAATTCAAAAGTAAAAACCGGAAAATTAAGAAGTATGAGGATAATTGGAATATTATCCATTCTGTAAGAATATATTCTCAATTTTTAGTTATTGTCCCGGCTTTATTTCCCCTATCATTGTCCGTTGCGATAGCACCCTTCAAGGTTCCGGTTTCTGTTGCTCAATTGAAAAACCGACAGCCTGGAAAACTCCCCGCGGTCATTGCGAAGAATGAAGCAATCTAAAGATGGGATGACAAATCCGACGACGGTCTAAACAAAAAGTGTGTAAAGTAAAAAAAGGCTAAATGTTCTGTTCCTGACTGTGGTGAAGGATAGTAACGATCCGGATGTTTTTTCCTTTCACATAAAAGAGAATTATATAAGGAAATCCTTTTGCGTTACAACCTCTTATATTTTTTTGCGAAATCCATATACTAATGGATTGATCTTAATAGATTTAAAAGCATTATCAATGGCTTCAAAAAAGTTAAGGCCCAATCCCAGCCTTTGTTGCTCATACCATTGAAATGCAGACTGTATATCCTTTTCTGCCTTTACAGAAAGAAAAAAATTATAAACCATTTTTCATGTTTGACAGGATACGTGTTTTTGCCTCCTCCCAGGTTGAATATTCCATTAGCCCTTTTTCATCTAGTTCCAGACACTCATCTAATATAGCTTCCTGCTCTGGTGTCAAATTGGAAGAGACGGTTTCATTCTGAGCATCCATCTCCAGCATAGCATAAACCATCTTTACCACTCTTTCATCGGCATGGTCTATATGTTTTTTTACATCTTTTTTCAATTCTTTTAATTCTGCAGTACTCATACACTCGTATTTATACAAAAATATTCAAAAAGTTTCAAAAGGAAAAATTAAGAAACATAGAAATGAATTGGAAGGATCGGGCCGTTCCAGGTTCTATTGCTCAATTGAAAAACCGAAAGCCAGGAAACTCCCCGCTTTTTTTCAAAGAGGGGATGACAAATCTGACGACGGTCTGATTTGTCTGGGGTGATAGCACGGTTCCAGTTTCTATTGCCCAATTGAAAAACCGCAAGCTGGGAAAACCACTCGTCCTTCGCTTGTAGCGGGGATGCAGTGGCAGGGCGTTTGTAACGCACGATTACTTCTCCTGATTGCTGCAAATCCAGGTAGTTGTAAGATTGACCAACTATTTTTTTTTATTTTACCCAAGTAACATTGGTAAATTCCCGTCTATATAGTTGTAGGTGTTTATAATTATTAATAGTTTGTGTTTTTTTTAATGAAACGGCAATTCCTTTTTTCTTTATTCCTGGTATGTTGCGTAAATATCATTGCACATTCCCAGTCTTTACCCAAATACATACCTTACAAGAAAGGGAGTTTGTGGGGGTATTGCGATAGCAATAGGAGTATCCTCATACAACCTCAATGGCAAGAGGTAAATCTGTTTTATAAAGGAAATGCATTGGTGAAAAACAATGAAGGTTCTTATTGTCTGATAGATACAAATGGAAAATACACCTTACCTCCCGAATGGCACTGGAATGGGCAATTTCAAAGCAGAACTCTGAATGCCATTGACAGCAATGGAAAAATGGGTATGGTTGATACAAATTTTAAGTTAGCAATTCCCCTTGTATATGATAAAAAGAGTGCTTCTATAAGAGATGGATACTTCTTTTATAAGAGAAGGGGATCTTTAGTAATGCTGGTAAACTTAAATGACAGGCCGGGTATAATTAATGAGCAAAATGATATTATCGTACCTTTTGAATATGACAGTATCTCCATTAATTATTTTCCGTATCAATCAAAATATATTTTGGTAATAAAAAATGGTATGAAAGGAGTGGTTGATTTGAATAAACAAATTACTATATCATGTAATTATGACGATATTCGCGCTACTTACGATAGCCAGTTTATTGTAAAGAATAAAAATGGGTACGGATTGCTGGGCGAAAACAATAAAGTGATAATACCCTGCCAATATGACAATATTACCTTAGAAGGTAATAATTCTGTCTTGGGATATAAAATTGAGAAAAACGGTTTGTTTGGTTGGTGTGACTACCATGGAAAATGGATATTACCATTGAAATATGACCAGAAGATAAGGCTTCTCACCAATTCATTGATTTCCATTAAACGACCCTTTGTAAAAAATGAATTCGGCAAAACCGGATTGACAGATAAAAATGGGAAAACAATATTCAGGATGAAGTACGATGACTTTGAGGTTTTCAACGATACGATCAAAGTAACAAAACAAACTGTTGCATATTCCCGATATGAATATGATGCCATCAGGCGTATAAGGTATTATAATGCGACAACCTATAAGCCTATCGGCAAATGGGTATATGACACGACGAAATTTCCAATATGCACAAGCCCTAACGATCCTTGGTGCGGAACAATTAATTATAAAAGCCCAGACTATTATTTCCCTAATAATGAAAGTGAAGTTGATTGGTTGAGCACAAAGAAAGAAATGGTATACCTTAAAATTATCGGTCGCATTCTTAGAAAATATTACATACTTGAAGGACATAGCCGGGAAGAACCAAACGAAAGATACTTTGCATTAGCAGAATCCAACCAAAAATTCATCGTCCCGCCACAAACGAAATATCAATTTATCAAGTTTGACTGCGAGGGCAATCTATTTCTCGTCAACAGGACGACAGATAAGCTTTGGGGTGTAGTTGATAGTAATCTTAACGTTAAAATTGATTTTCAGGAAAAATACCTGCAAGCAGTTCTGACCTGGAAACAGAAACACTACGCCATACATGACGAATTAATTGACTCAACAGGGATAACATTAAGTAATTTCCGAAAGCGGAGAATCGTCAGTTATTCTGATAGCATTGGCAGAGATTTGAAAAGAGCAAAATTTGACGGGTATTTTTTATTGAAAGATTCTGTTGGCAATGTTGGTTTAGTGAGTATCGGGAACAAAATTTGTTACCCAAGGGTCAGTTTTAAATATAAAGAAATGACCGGTATTGTAAAGGGCTTATTCAAAGTAAAAGATAGTACGAACCGCCTGCGATTTATTGACATGAATAACAATGAGATTTTCCCTGGAATGAAATTGCAAAATGATGATATTGCAACTACTGTACATGACTTTAACCATGCCGAATATAGTAAAGATTGGGGACTGGAACCCTATGAAGGAAACCCTTTATTAAGGAAACCTTTGTTGATAATCGTGAGATACATTAGTTCGGAAGATAAGATTTCTTATTTCTGTGTAGGGCGAAACGGCACTATTTTCGCCGATAGTTTAGATTATAAACACTTCGATGAAAAATAGGTGGAGATTTTACCGTTATTTATTCCACTCGTTCGTTCATTTGCCCTTTCTTGTATTGTTCCATACGTTTCTCTAATATAGCTTCTTGGTCTGGAGTAAGCGCATATAGTGATTTCATATGGGCTGCATCCGCCTTCAACATGGCATGTACCATTCTCACAACTCTTTCATCTGCTTGGTCTAATAGCTTCTTCACTGCTTTTCTTAATTCTTTTAATTCGGTAGCATTCATATATATGCATTTATACAAAAATATTCAAAAACTGAATTTCACCCCAATGTTTTAACCCGCTCATCCTCAGCAGCATCAAGAAGCTCAAATAATTGCGCAAGATCAGTAGCTAATTCCTGCATGTCAAATGCAGGGGCTTCTTCCTCATAAATCAGGTACCAAAGCAACAGTTGCCGCAGGTTCCGGCTAAAACGCCCCGGTGGCGCATATTCTACAAAACGGGCAAATTGTTCCGTGAGGCCATCACTTATGAATTTGTTCTTTGGCTTTGCATTCTTTTTCATGTCGGTTAGATATAGAATGCAAAAGTTGTAATTATATATTATATTTTCACTGACATATTCGTCAGTTTTTTTTTAAAAAAAAAAGGCCGGGGGGCTTCAATTACAAAATGCCTGTTTTTCTTAGCCACACTCGTCCTTCGTTTATAACGAGGATGCAACGGCAGTGCGTTTGTAACGCACGATTACTCGTCTGGCGGTCTGTAGCAAAGCCTCGTTGTTCCTGATGCGTAGTTTTATCTTTTTAAACAAAAACAGTCGCCATCTCAACCGTCGAAACACTGATACTAACAAGTTCGTTCTTGATTCTGGTGGGGTTGCTTGTTTGTTTGTTAACAGCAAACAATTAGAAACAATGATTGGTGAG
>CAISOH010000071.1 GCA_903887005.1 uncultured Bacteroidota bacterium
AATAGTTTAAAGCCTTTGTGCGTTTGATGATCTGATTGAATACCGGAGTAAAACCATAACGGCCCGAAGTCTCAAAAGCCAGTCGGGGAATGATAGTGAACCCATGTTTGAAACGAAACATAGGGCCGGGATCAAATAATAGGTTACTCATTTTACTGCTGCCATTTCCAAAGGTTATCGTAGGAGTAATTTCGTAGCTGAAACCAAACTTTTCACTGTACAGAACATTTACACCAGTGGGAAAACCAACTCTGGTAGTATTGCTGAAATTGGTGGTAGTTGTGTTTTTGTCAATAGCAACAATTGGAAAGATCAAACTTAAATAACCTACAACTTTTGGATAAGTTAGTTGCAGCGGTTGAGATTGTGAAAATGATTGGTTTGTATTTAACAGGCTGGAAAAGAGAATAACAAGGAAGATGATATGCTTAAATTGGTAGGTATATTTTGTTTTAGTGCAGCGTAAGTATTTTATCATGTTATTTTTGTTTTAGGATAAGCTTATTAAAGCATACCGGTAGTTAAAAAAAAATCTTAGTTTATTTTGTCAGACAATTTCTCCGAGAGTTTTATCATTTCTTTTTCAAGCTTATAAAATAATTTAATGGCTTTTCCCCCTGCTTCTGTTACCATTGCACCGCCGCCTCCTTTGCCACCCAATATTTTTTCTACCAATGGTTTATCTGATCTGTTGTTCATGTCCTCCACCATTTGCCAGGCCTGCCGGTACGACATTTTCATTTCTTTGGCAGCCCTGGTAATAGATCCTGTATGCTGTATGTTTTCCAGTAAACGAACCCTGCCTATACCTATAAAATGCCCCTGCTCCTCATTTATCCAGACCCGGAAACCAACAGAGTATTTTTTTGCAGCAGATTTCATATTTAATTTCAGTGTGCTTACTAAAACACACCGCAAAGTAAATATTTTTTTAACCTCAAAATATGATTAGCGTCACAAAGGATTATGTCGTTAAATTAATTACCCGGTAAAACCCGAAGGGTTGATATTTTTATAGCGTAACCAATAAAATTTGTGTGAAACCCCGAAGGGGTGACATAATTTACGTGCTAAATTAATGACATCGTCAGACGGGATTATAGAGGCTTTTTCATATAATATCTTTGTGGACTTGTTTTTTAAAGTAACTTATTGTCAATCCTATACTTTGCGTCTCCGCGCCCTTGCGAGAAACTCTTTATTCAACCTATCCCGTAAATGTTTATCTTACGATGAAAGCAGCGAATCTATCTTCTCCGAAAGAATTTGTATGGTTAAGTTGATTGTTTCAAGATGCGTGCGGAAACTTAATACAGCTAAACGGATGGTAAACCTGTCATTAACTATGGTAGAGCTCAGGAACACCCTCCCATCTTTCTGGACTTCCTCTACCAGTTTTTTATTAAAGCTGTCAGCGTCCAAACCGTCAGGAAGATACCTGAATGCTACTACAGAAAGCTCCGGATAATTTAACACTTCATAACCGGGTATTTTTGAGATCTGGTCATGAAAGTATCTTGCGAGCAACAGTTTTTCTGTTAATGCCGCACGGAAGCTGTTTACACCATGCAACTTTAGCGGCAGCCATAACCGCATACCCCTGAAATGCCGTGTGAGTTCAGGAGATATTTCCGCAGGAGATATTTCATCAACCGATGCTTTTGCATCCTGCATATAATTGGCGGTATAGTATTGCGATTTGGCAAGATGCGCTTTATCCCGAACGATCAGCGCGCCCGATCCATAAGGAATAAATAATCCTTTATGCGGGTCCATCACAATGGAATCAGCTTTCTCAATTCCTTTTATTCTTTGTTTTATTTCGTCGCAAAGCATAAAGAAGCCGCCATAAGCGGCGTCAAGATGGAACCAGAGATTGTATTTTCCGGCAATGTTACCAATTACTTCTATTGGGTCAATTGCACCGGTATCTGTGGTGCCCATGGAAGCAATGATAAGAAATGGTTTCAACCCTGTTTTAATGTCATCTTCAATGGCTGACTCAAGGGCAACAGCATCCATTCTTTGTAAGTTATCCAAAGGGATATTCCGTAAAATGGCCTCGCCTAAGCCGGCAATTCTGATGGCTTTATTAGCCGAATGATGTACCTGTGTAGTAGTATATATAACCGACCGCTCTATGTCCCTTGCTTTTATTCCTTTCACATCCCTTGCAGTTACAATGCCTATCAGATTGGCTATGGAACCGCCCGATGTTAAAGTGCCGCCAGCGGTAGCAGGATAATCCACAAAATTACACATCCAGTCAGTGAGCATATTTTCCATGCGCACTGCGCCCGGAGAAGCGAAAAAGATACCGGAATAGCGGTTGCTGATATCAGCCATATAATCACCCAAAGAAGAAGTATAAATGCCACCTCCCGGAATATATCCAAGATGCCCGCCGGATGCGGGATTCAGACCAGGGGTATCAACATTTTCCTTTACAATGCTTATGAGCGAGGGTAGAGTGGTTCCCTCATCCGAAATTGGTGAATCAAGCAATGCCTTTCCCTTATCCTCTGTTACAACGTATGCTTTTTTATCAGGAAGCGCTTCAAGAAATTCTTCGGTATATTGAATAACACTGTTACGCGCTGTTTCCCTTTCATTAATATCAGGAGATAATCCTTTTGAAAGTAGTTCTAACTGTTTGATTTCCAGTTCTAACGTAGAGGGCTGTTTCATGCGGCGAAGATAATGCTGCATCTTTGCAGATAGTAATTTTCTTAGCCTGGAGTAGTTTTTTTGTTTTCTCTGTTAGCTCGATCATTGTATTAGAAACTCTTTGTAATGTAAAATTGATACTTAAATCATTACGTAACTTTGCTATCACTGCAATAATGTATTAAAATAGCTGGGACACTCACTAATTGTAAAAATTGAACTATTTTATAATTTTATTTATTATATTGCATTGATAATGGCAAAATTATAACTATTAACAATTTTTTTGATCGCTTTCAATCGTTTAATAATATAGAATGAATAGAAATGATTAGTCATTAAAACCCAATATTGTGAGACAGGTCATATTTTTTATCATTTTTCTTTTAGGAAATTTAATTTGTTCCTCGGTTATTGCCCAAATTGGTTGGCAATGGAGCCTAACCAGCTCTCATTCTAATTTTGACGAATGCTCACTTGTAGCAGACAAATCAGGAAATGTAATTACTATAGGAGAGTCGTTTGGTGATTCAATAACCTTTGGTGCAATAACAGTGCATCATCTTTTGTTGGTTATCGCAAAAACAGATTCTTCCGGCAATTATCAATGGGTTACAGGTATTCAAGATAGTATGGTAATTCCCCTTAAACTTGCGACTGATGATTCTGGAAACCTATTTGTTCTTGGCTGGTATGGGACTACGCTTTGCAATATAGATACGTTTGTTTTAGCTAACCCTTCTTACCACACCATGCTTTTCCTGGCAAAATACTCACCAACGGGTAATGTTATTTGGGCGAAAAATGTAGCACCGGTAGAAACAATTGCCTTTTCAAGAGTGGGCGTTGATGTTTCAGGGGCTGTTTATGTTACCGGCAGCTTTAACTTACCTACTATAAGTATTGGAATGACAACGCTCGTTAACCATGGCGGAGATGATGTATTTATTGCCAAATATGACGCAAATGGTAATTATATCTGGGCGCAGAGTTATGGTAGTTCAGGGAATGATTTGTCGAAAGCCATGACAATATTTCCAAATGGTGATATTTATTTGTCAGGAACCTATTCAATTGGCAGTTCATTAATTATTGGAAGCACAACATTGACTGATTCGCTAAGTTATATTGCTAAGTTCGACAGCAGTGGTAAATTTATATGGGCAAATAATACAAATG
The DNA here is from genome assembly GCA_903887005.1 of uncultured Bacteroidota bacterium. Taxonomy (GTDB): domain Bacteria; phylum Bacteroidota; class Bacteroidia; order Chitinophagales; family Chitinophagaceae; genus Nemorincola. The sequence goes on from CAISOH010000071.1 coordinate 3,847, forward strand.
ATTCATTGAGTATAAATGCAATGAATGCTGATGCTTTTGAAAATATCTATATTACAGGAGCAGACAAACATGGAAATGTATTTATAACCAAATATGATGTTTCGGGGAACATTGTTTGGAATAAATTGGTTAGTGGGAACAATTCACCTGTTGCATATAGCATAGCAATTGATTTATGTGGTAACTTATGGATATGTGGTAGTATGGTAGGAGGTCCAGGATCCGGTGCTTATACAATGAATTTTGATGGTCATATTCTTTCCCAGGCAGCATATAGTTATGACCCTATGTTTATGGCAGAATATGATACATCAGGAATTTACCAGAAAAGCATGTCATTTCCCAGTGGCGCAGATGATTTCAGTGATATTGTAGTAGATAAAAGAGGAAATTGTTATTTAGGCGGAGATTATTTGGTTGACACAATGATATTTGGACATGATACTCTTTTTCCACAAACCTTGATGTGGGAGGCTTCATTTATTTCAAAATACAAATATGATACAGTCTTTTGCAACACAGAAGAACCACCTTTAAAATCAGCGATGGCATTGTCTGTGAACACCATTGGTGTATACCCAAATCCAGTTTCATTCGAAGTTACCATCCATTCTGATATACCATTTTCACAAAATTCTAAGGCTGAACTTTATGATATTACCGGGAGGTTAATTGATATCTATTTACTTACAGGATACAATGTGGTTATCCCTGTTTCTGGTCTTGCTCCAGGTCTATATCAATGTAGAATTATTACCGGGGAAAATAGAATGGCAATAAAAAAACTTATCGTAATGAAATAAAGAACAATGGCCAGTGTTTAAGAGTTTCATTTTTTCATTACGAAATCAATTAATATTGTGCAAACAGTTAACTAAATAAGAACTCAATATCATCCTTTGTAAGCCTTTTCTGGAAGGCGCTGTCATCAGATACAAGGTCATTTGCAAGCGCACGCTTATGCTCCTGTAGCTGTAACATTTTTTCCTCCAGTGTGTCCTTGCATATGAGGCGGTAAGCGAAGATATTTTTTGTCTGGCCTATACGGTGTGTTCGGTCTATGGCTTGTTGCTCTACAGCCGGATTCCACCATGGGTCAACGATATAAACATAATCGGCGGCTGTAAGGTTTAGCCCTATACCACCTGCTTTAAGCGATATAAGAAATACCCTGCACTCCTGATTGTTCTGGAATTCCTGTATGGCTGTTTCACGTTCAGATGCAGTACTGCTGCCGTCGAAATAAACATAGCTAATGTTTTCTTCTTCCAGTTTCTTACGTATGAGCGCCAGCATACCGAGGAATTGAGAGAATACCAGCACCTTATGGTCGCCTACATTTTCTGTTATTTCACGGCTCAGTTCGTCCAGCTTTATGGAGTAATTATGATACCGTTCCTCTTCGTTCATGATTGCCGGAGAATCGCATATCTGGCGGAGTTTGGTAAGCCCCTGCAAAATGTGCATCTGGGATCGTTCCATGCCTTTTTCCTCTATCATGCCGAGAATCTGGGAACGGTAAATGTTCCGGTATGCTTCGTATATCTTGCGTTGCTCCGGCCCCATCTCGCAGTAGAGTATGGTTTCTGTTTTTTCCGGCAGGTCTTTTGCCACCTGCTCCTTGGTACGGCGCAGCAGGAAAGGATAAGTGAGTTTGCGCAGTTGCTGCTTCACCTCATCTTCCCTGAACTTATCAATAGGCGTTGCAAATTCGCTCATGAAAAACTCCCTGCTTCCCAACATGCCGGGATTCAGGAAATTCATTTGTGCGTAGAGATCGAAAGTGTTGTTTTGTACAGGCGTACCACTAAGGGCCAGGCGGTTCTTACTGTTCAGAAGCAAGGAAGCCTTGGCTACCTGGGATTGCGGGTTTTTAATAGATTGCGATTCATCGAGCACCACATAATCAAACGGTATTTCTTTGAAGGCTTTTATATCGCCCCGCATGGTACCGTATGTAGTGATGATGATGTCGAAGCCTACATAAGCGCCCGGATTGATATTGCGTTTTGGTCCGTGATGTATGATATGGGTTAGCGCAGGTGTGAACTTCTTAATTTCATTTTCCCAGTTATACATCAGGGTAGTAGGGCATACCACGAGGTAGCGCACCCGCTCCTCGGCCTTATTTTTGTAATGCTGGAAAAAAGTAAGCGTTTGCACCGTTTTACCCAATCCCATATCATCGGCCAATATACCGCCCCAGCCCGCTTCATTCAGGAACATAAGCCACTGAAACCCGGCAAGCTGGTATGGCCGTAAAGTAGCCCTTAAATGTTCCGGAGGGCTAATCAGGCTAAAGTCGTTCGTTAATATATTTTCGAGTTTTTCTTTCTTTACTTCAAGCTCCTGCTGTAGCTTGTCTTCATCTAATTCTTTCAGCAGTTCATCGAGCACACTGAAATGGTATTTTTTCAGCCTTACTTTATTGCCCCGGGTCTCGCCCATTTTCAGCAGCAGGCTATACTTCTTCAGCCAGTCTTCCGGAAGCAGGCCTATAGAGCCATCGCCCAGCTTCACAAAGTTTTGTTTCTGCGCCAGGGCCTTCTTTACTTCGATAATAGAAACTGACTGCTCTCCGAATTTAAGTTCTACCGAAGCGTCAAACCAGTCAATACCGCTGCTTACCTGTATCTGTGTCTCCGGCTTGTGGGTGTTGACGCGCAGGTTTTTCAGTCCCTCAAAACCAAGCAGGTCCACATTTTGCTCCCGCATCAGTTCTGTAAAGGTGTAGAACCATTTGTTGGCAAGCACTGCCGTACCCGGCAGGTAGTAAAACTGGTCTTTTTTATTTAGTTGAATATCAGTATGAAGGGTTGATAGCAGCCCCATAAATTCATCTTCGGCTGTTTCATTTCGCTTCATGATCTTCACGATGCCATCATGCGGCTGTATCACATCGCCCAAAAAGCCGGGGCGGATTTCTATGTCATTATATATGAATGCAGGCTGCAGGATAAGGATTTGCTCCCGTTCATTCAGGTATAACCGCAATCCCGGCTTTTCCTGGATTACATGCTCTACCAGTTCTTCTGAGAAATGCACATGCACCAGGTTGCTCCAAACCATTAATTTATCTTTCAGGAAATCCGGCCAGTCTGATTTGGAAACCAGCATTTTCCCATTTGCCGGGAAAGTTTCAGAGAGTTCTATCTCCTGCATGCTGCCTATGCAGCAAACACGGTTTTCTGAAAGCATCAGCGCGGCATTCAGCATGGTTACTTCAGTAAAAGGCACCGTTTTGTTTTCAATGATCCATTCGATGGTTACGGTATATCCTTTACCTTCTTTTTTGGCTATTAGTTGCGGATGCACCGGCCTTTCGGAAAACTCAACCTGCTGCAGTCCCGTTGAAGAAAGTAATTTGCCTTTCTTCTTGATATACGTAAAATGGTGTGCTGAATAACGGTCTAATAATTTGTGGTACTTAGGCAACAGGTATTCCCACACCTGCTCCTTTACCTCTTCTTCCGGAACGTCTTTTAATATGCTGTCATAGTCGTGCAGGAAATCACCGAAAGGAAGGTTCTTTTTTAGATACTTCAATAATTCTTCTGGAAGAAACTTCCTGATAACCGGTAGCATCTCGCGGTCATTTATCTGGTACCTTGTTGGGTTGATGTATTGGTTTAGTTCCAGCTTTTCAATAGCGCCAACAAGCTTTTGTTCTGATTCATCAGCAGTACCTGCGATAAGCAATACGTCCACAAAAGGGAATGCGGCTAATCCGGTATCCAGCACTATGCCTAACCTTTTCTCCTCGATGGAAACAGCTACCATAGTCTCCGGCACCGGGGCTTTGGCCACAGGCAGTTTGGATTCAATCTTCTTTATAGACGTATCTAAAACGCGCAGAAAAGGTTTGTTGTTTTCATAAGTAAACTCGAACTTATTGGTAAGGTCATCGTTCAGGCTATATCCATATTGTTCCAGCAGCTTGTTTTTCTGCACGTCCCAATTCTGCATAGAATTGAAATACTGCGCGCCGAATGCCTTTAATACCTGGAGGAACACCGTTGCTTTGTGTACACACAGCGGATGGGTTTTTTCATCGCAGCCGCAGGAGGTATCAAAGTAACGTTCTTCATTTTGCTTTATGGTTACATGGTAGGTTTTATCATCATCCGGCACTTCGGCTTCAATGCGGTCATTTTTATTGGAAATGATAATGGCTTTATTGGAAGCGGCCAACCGTTCCGCTTTATCCAGGGAATCAGGTTGGGTAAATATCAGCAGCATCTGCCTGTTGATCTGCCGCATACGTACTACCGTATGCTTCTGATTGTAAGTGATGTTGGTGTTTTCAAAAAATCCGCTTTGCAGTATATCATTCAGCTGAAAGAGAGCGGCCACTTCATGGCGGCAGATCTCTCCCAGGTTGTAAGGGCACTGGCACCTTACGGATAATTCTTTGGGCTGTAAATATTTATTGACAGTAACGGTATAGTAGTTCTGGTAGAGGTCGTTTCTTACGCGAAATCTTATCTGTTCGAGCAAATGGTCCACATCAAGCATTTGCACGCCTGATGTATAAAAAATCTTTTTACCACGCCTGATCACTTCTTCAGTGCCATGGTTGTAAACGTGTCTCAGTATTGGGGGTAATGACATTTATCTGTGCTCCGGTTCAAAAAAGGCAATCTGCGAAAGTAGCGAAAAAGAAGCGTACTTCATGAGGCATAGGCTTAAATATATGTTAAACGGAGGAAGTATATAAAGTCGGCAGTTGGCAATTTGTAATTTACTTTACTTTCGATTGGACAGATTTTCTTGCCGGTTGTTTCACTTCTTCCCAGGTATATCGTTTACCAGTGCCATCTAATCGTTTTTCATAAAAATGAATCTTTTTTAAGTGTTTATTCACAAATAATAAGCATTTTTCAAGTACATTTGGAATAAGCATTTTTCACAGATAGTCATGAATAATAAGCATTTTTCACAGGTAATAAGCGTTTTTCATGGAAGAACAGCTCCGGAACATGGGAGCCTCGTTGGATACGGAGCCTTAATTGATTCTTTAAAACTTGCTGTACCAATGCCCAACAAGCTTGCATTTATCAGTACGAAGCATAAGCAATATGAAACTGATAACTGGTTTGTCTTTACACCAAGACATCAGCCTCAGGAAAATATTTATGATCATTTGGTGTTTGCTGTAAAATACGAAGGCATAAACCTGTTGTTTTTCAAAAAGTTGTTTGAGCGATTACCATTGGATACGGTTGAAAAATGGATTACTAATGAACCTCAGAGTCAATACAGCCGAAAAATCTGGTTCCTGTTTGAATGGCTGATGCAAAAACAATTAGCTGTACCTGATCTAAAAGAAGGGAACTATATAACTCTTATAGACGAAGGGTTACAATATGCTAATCCTGTTAGCTATAATTCCAGACGTCATCGGATAAAAGACAATTTGCCCGGGACTTTTGATTTTTGTCCGCTAATACACAAAACGGTAAAACTTGAAAAATATATAGCGGAAAATCTATCAGAAAAAACCAATGCTGTTATTAGCAGTTTACGCAAAGACATATTACTTCGAACTTCTGCTTTTCTTTTACTTAAAGATTCTAAAGCTTCATTTACAATTGAAGGTGAAAACCCTACACAAAACAGAGCGGCTCGTTGGGGAAGAGCTATCGGGCAAGCAGGCAGCAGGCCATTGAGCAAAGAAGAGCTTCTTCGATTACAGCAAATAATAATTGAAAATAGCCGGTTCGTTCAAATGGGATACCGCACTGAAGGCGGTTTTGTCGGGGAACATGATCGAACAACAGGGGAGCCAATACCAGAACATATTTCCGCACGATGGCAGGATATAGAGAAACTTATGGCTGGCTTAATGGATACAGCAAAGCAAATGGAAGAAAGTAAATATCATCCGGTATTAATGGCAGCTGAAATTGCTTTTGGCTTCGTTTTTATTCACCCTTTTGCAGATGGTAACGGAAGACTGCACCGCTATCTGATACATCATTTGTTAGCTAAAATGAAATTTACACCACAGGGAATTATTTTCCCTGTTTCAGCAGCCATACTGGATCGGATTGATGATTATCGAAAAGTATTAGAAAGCTATTCTTATCCACTGCTTGAATTTATTGAATGGAAAAAGACTTCCAAAAATAATATAGGGGTGCTTAATGAAACAATAGACTACTACCGGTATTTTGACGCAACCTTTCTTTCGGAATTTTTGTTTGACAGTATTGATTACACTATAAATAAAATTATTCCGGAAGAAGTAGCTTATCTGCAAAAGTATGATGCAATGAAAGCATGGGTTGATGATCGTTTTCAGATGCCGGATAAAATGGTTGCTTTATTAATTCGGTTTTTAGAACAAGACAACGGGTCATTATCCAAAAGAGCAAAAGAGAAAGAGTTCGCTGCCATTACAATTGATGAGGGTAAAGAAATAGAAGAGCACTTTAAATTGTTTTTCGGGGGATAATCATTCCCGTTGGTCTTGGAATCGAAATATTTATCCTCATTAACTTTCATAGACAACAAATTTACGCAGTTTATCAGGTCAGATTATTGTAAGGAAAACTGAAAATATACGTCCATTTTTAATTTGCGTACCTCGGTTTTATTCAAAAATAAATTCAATACAACCTTACCCGTGGGTCTATCCAGGCGTAAAAAAGATCGGTGAAAAGGTTGATGACTATGAAGATAAAGGCTGTGAGCAAAACGGAGCCCATTACGAGTGGAAAGTCGAACTTGTCGAGTGCGTCAACGGTTATCTTTCCTATGCCTTTCCAGCCAAAGATATATTCCACAAAGAAGGAACCTGCCAGTAATTCCGCCAGCCAGCCTGTGACGGCGGTGATAACGGGGTTCAGCGCATTGGGGAGCGCATGGCGGAAAATGGTTTTTGTTTTGGAAAGCCCTTTGGCATAAGCCGTGCGGATGTAGTCCTGCGAGAGCGCATCCAGCAGGGCGCTACGGGTGAGCTGAGTAATTATAGCCAGCGGCCGGATACCGAGCGCAAATGCAGGAAGGATAAGGTTGCGCAATGCAAGATGCCTGCCGGTAAACGGGTCGTATTCCCACAGGCTGCCGGTCATATTTAGTCCGGTATAATTATGCAGCAGATAGCCGAATACAAAGGCAATGAGCAATCCCGCAAAGAAGGACGGCATGGAAATACCCGCGACACTGGCCGCAATGGCGGAGGTATCCATCCAGGTATTTTTTTTGAGGGCGGCAAGCACACCCAGCAATATACCGAATATGGTTGCAAAGGTCATAGCTGTCAGGGCCAGTATGGCGGTGCCCGGCAGTCCCTCGGCAAGTATAGTATTTACTTCCTTTTTGCTGCTGTAGGAGCGGCCCAGGTAGGGCCATTTTAGAACCAGCCCATTATTTTTTGATACAGGAAGCAGCGAAACATAATTGTATCGTGTTCTTGAATCATTGTCGCGGCCATTTATGCTGACTGGCAACAGATCATTTATATAAAGGAAATAACGGGTTATGATAGGTTTATCAAGGTTGAGCGCATGGCGGGCGTTTTCAATAGAAGCAAGATCACTGCGCTGCCCCATGGTGAGTCTTGCAGGATCGGCTGGCAATACGTTGAACATGAAAAAGACAAAGGTAACCACTCCCCACAACACCAGCAGGCTATAACGTGCGCGTTTTGCTATGAAGCGGATCACAATGGAGTGTGTTTAAGATTCAGAATGGACAAATTTAGGTTATTCGGTGGTAATTGAATTCCTATGCGTAAATAGTAAATAAACTAAAAGCTTTGACAAACCCGAAACATCAGGAATGTCAAAGCTTTTAGTAATAACATATAACGGATTGCCGCTTCCGTTGTAATCAGATCTCTATTTCAGATCAAGCTTGCCATTGTATAATGACATATCTGAAGGATAGTCGCGGTAGCTCCATTTATTCACTACTACACCGTCATTCAGCAGCATAAGGCCCGGATTAGAGCGCATTGCTGTTTTGCTGGCAGTGCCATCGAGCGACAGGAAAGCCAGATTGGAAAGCCCCCATTTCTGCAGGAATTCCCGTGAACTTTCCCTGTTTGCTGAACAAAGAATATAGAAGGGGATATGCAATTCCGCAGCTTTAGCAGCAAGGTGCTGCAGTTTATCAATATTAGACATATCGGCTTTATCGAACTGGCGGATAAACCAGAATAAAGTATATCCTTTAGCAGTCAGTATTTGCTGTGTCAGGTCGGTGCTGTTGGAATCTTCAAGAATGAAGTCATGAATTTCGGGTTCACCGACAGTCTCACTCATCACCTTGTCTTTACGGTCAACAAATTTCCAGGTAGAATCCTGCCAGGGATAGTTATCTGAAGAGAACTCTTTTTTAACGCCATCTTTTTCATAAATAAATACAGACTTGATAACAGCGGGTTTGTAATCCTTGCCGGGCTGCATTTTTTCCCACAGGTTGTAGCCCGCTTTATAAGGCATACAATCATGGAAAGGCAAGTGCTCAAGGTCCCACCACTGAATACCCGCTGCAAACGCGACGGAGAGTAAAATAACAGCGGTATTTATATGCTTGTGGAAAAGGTCGTCAATACGTTTACGGTATGCATACAGCACGAATGCCATTAAAGTCAGCGCAATATCTTTATAGAAAGTAGCTTCGCTGGATATTTTGATACAGGCGCCAAAGCAGCCGCACTCCTTTACTTTGCCGGTTAAGAGGGCGTAACCTGTAATGAAAGTAAAAAACAAATTGAGCAGCACCAGCATGGTTGCGAAGAAGCGAAAGGAATATCCCAGAAGCACGGCCACGCCACACACAATCTCAAAAGCGATCATGGTAAGAGAGAACAGAAATGACCAGTGCATCATGAAGGTCATATTTAAAGCCTCGAAGAATTCATCCATTTTATAGACGAGGCCCATTGGGTCATTAGCCTTAACTATGCCGGAGAATATGAATAAGACACCTACAACTATTCTTAATAACCAGAGAAAATATTTCATAAGATATAAATTTATTATGCGTTACTTGTTACAAAATAGTTTTTAATTAAGTTTTCAAATTTCATTTCAAAAGCAGGAATTAACTTTGCCCTTCAAACTTACGAGAACATTAAGAAAAAGCAAAGTTTCCAATACAATTATAAAAGTTCATTCACAAATAATAAAATTGTCAATAACACTACACAGCAAGTCGGGGGTTTTAGATATTTCCCAACCCGTGGTAATGGGCATTCTTAATGCCACCCCCGATAGTTTCTTTAACAAAGGACGGGAAAGCGACGTAAATAGTTTGCTCAGAAATGCAGAAAAAATGTTAAAAGATGGCGCAGCTATCTTAGACATAGGCGGCGCAAGCACAAAACCCGGACAGGAACTGATAGGCGCGGATGAGGAATTGCAGCGCGTGATGCCGGCAGTTACCGCTATTCACAAAAACTTTCCCGATGCATGGCTTTCCATAGATACGTATAATGCAAAAGTGGCTAAGGAAACGGTTGAAGCAGGGGTGTCTGTTGTAAATGATGTAAGCAGTGGCCGGTTTGATACAGAAATGCTAAAAACAGTGGCTGGATTGCAAGTGCCCTACATAGCTATGCACATGCTGGGAACACCGCAAACCATGCAAACAAATCCAGAATACGGGGATGTTGTTGCAGAAGTGTATGCGTACCTGCAAAATGTGTGTAAGCAGTGTGAGGAATCAGGAATTACTAATATTATTATAGATCCGGGTTTTGGTTTTGGTAAAACGGTGGAACACAATTTTGCGCTGCTACGATCGTTACATACCTTTAGTACGCTTGGTAAACCAATACTGGCAGGCCTTTCCCGTAAATCAATGGTATGCAAAGTGCTAAAAGTAAATCCCGATCACGCATTAAACGGAACGACAGCGCTTAATATGGTAGCCCTGCAACAGGGAGCAAATATTCTCAGAGTACATGATGTGAAGGAGGCGATGGAGGTTATAAAAATGGCTCAATGGCTTAATTAATGTGGAAATGTGAAAATGCGGTAATGTGAAAATGGCTCAATGGCTTAATAGCTTAATGGCTCAATGAAAAAGTGCTGTGAATGTAATTTAATAATTAAAAATGCAGAAATTTGTCAACGCATAGAAGATGATAAAAGAAAGTGGGCATTTGTGTAATTTGTTCTTTGCCAATTGAGCCAATGAGCCATTAAGTAATTAAGCCATTAAAAAATGACTGACGAATATTTTATGAAGGAAGCCCTGAAGCAAGCCAGGATAGCTTATGATACTGATGAGGTGCCTGTGGGCGCAGTTGTGGTATGGGACAATAAAATAATTGCCCGGGGACATAACCAGGTGGAATTATTGAACGACAGCACTGCCCATGCCGAAATGATAGCGCTCACATCGGCCTTCAATCAATTGGGCAGCAAGTATCTGCCGGAAGCAACTTTGTATGTGACTGTGGAGCCTTGCCTGATGTGCTGCGGAGCTATATACTGGTCGCAGGTAAAACGTATTGTTTATGGTGCGGAAGATATAAAGAATGGTTACCGGAAAACAACTGGTGAGCGATGGCCATTTCATCCCAAAGCAGAATTAAAGTCTGGTATATTAGCAGATGAGTGCGCGCAGTTAATGAAAGATTTTTTTGCAGAGAGAAGAAGATGAAAACCCCTGAAAAACCCCTGACCCCTCCTGATAAAAAAATCGGGACAGGTGCCGGGGGACAAGCTATTTAGCTATTGTTTAAAATTCAGAAATTGGTTAAAGATTTGGCTGATTCATTAAATAATTCATTCAAAAATGCTATAAAGATACCAAGCCCTAAAACAAATTATACCATTCGCATGTTTAGAATTAATTGGCATAAGATTGAAAACATATCCTTTACAAGTTTAGCTGAAAACAAACTGATTGAAATTTCTGTTTTTGAAAAAAAAATAGGGCTTTTAAAAAGGAATAATATGGTTCACGCTTTTACTGCTGCCTGCCCTCATGCCGGGGCTTCTTTGTGTAATGGCTGGTTGGATGCCTTTGGACGTATTGTGTGCCCGGAACATAAGTACCGTTTCGACCCCACTAATGGGCGCAATACCAGCGGTGAAGGTTATAAATTATTTACCTATCCTGTGGAAATAAGAGATGATGAGATTTATGTAGGATTACCTCAGACATTAAATCCCTCACACTAAAAAAAGCAGGAACTTGTTCCGGAGTTTCTGGCTATTCGTAAAAAAAGCATAAATTTGTATTATGAAACTTGAATTTGATATTACACAATCCTTTAGCGATGATATTGCCCTTCTGCCGGTAATACAGAGGGAAAGGGTTGCCAATCAAATCAACCTTGTTTCAACATCTTTGTTGAATGGCAAAACAGAGTTTAAAGAGAATTCTTCCATTCCATACCTGTTTAATCTGAAAGGAGGTTTGGAGAGTTCATTATATCTTATCAAAGCCGACCAGGATAAACGAATGATAGTAAGCATAGATGAAGATCCGATTTTCGATAAAATTTCGCTGACATTCTTCCGCCTGATTGATAACAAAGGCGCAGAAGATATTTACAGACAGACAGGTGAGAATATTTATTAAGCATTAGGATTATTATAAACCGCATGGCAACAATAAAGGCCTTATTGGACGAGTATGGCGTAATATACGAAGCGTGCAAAATCCTTCCTTCAAATGATTTTAAAATAAAACTTCTTGAGGCAATAGCAGAATTGGAAGATAACAATGCGCACAAAACAAGGCAATTTCCCAAAACAAGGTTGCATAAAGTAGTTGGTGTGAAGCAAAGCATTTATCGTGCAGATATTGATAAAATTTCGGGTTGGCGGATTCATGTACAATATTTGGACAACCAGCTTCACTTAAAAGATATTATTGAGGGACAAAGCCACGATGAGCTGTGAAAATTATCCAATCAAAGAAGGATCGCTATAGTTAGCAACGACTGCAATACGAGCATTTTTTAAATTTCGACTTTATGACACATCCCCCATTTTTAAAGCAAGGTTCTGTAATTGGTATCACGTGCCCTTCCGGTTATGTATCGGAGGACAGGGTAGCTTATGCAGTGAAAGTATTGGAACGCTGGGGCTTCAGTGTAAAACAAGGTAAAACCATTGGGTCAGAACATTTTTATTTCTCCGGCACCGACCAGGAGCGGCTTGCCGATTTGCAGGATATGCTTGATGACCCTGATGTAGATGCAATACTTATGGGGCGTGGTGGCTATGGTTTGAGCCGTATCATAGATGGACTGGACTTTACAAAATTCCTTCGTAACCCCAAATGGGTATGCGGCTTTAGCGATATTACCGTATTACACAATCATCTGCAGGCCCGTTACCTCATTCCATCTTTGCATAGCCCTATGTGTGGCGCTTTTAAGCCGGAAACAGAAAACCAGGATTACCTTAAAACACTTTATGCAGCGCTAACAGGCGAATCCATATACTATCATTCTGCGCCTTCAAAGTTTAACCGTAGCGGGCAAGCGGAGGCTGTGCTTACAGGCGGTAATCTTTCCTTACTCACCCATCTTATTGGTTCTGCTTCGGAAGTGGATACAGAAGAAAAAATGCTTTTTATTGAGGATATAGGAGAGCACTACTATAAAATAGACCGTATGTTACTGACACTAAAACGAGCCGGTAAACTGGATCACCTGAAAGGTATCATACTCGGCGGCTTTACGGAGATGGAAGATACGGAGCGTCCCTTTGGCCAGACAATTGAAGAGATAATATGGGATAAGGTAAAGGAATATGATTATCCTGTTTGTTTCAACTTTCCCTGTGGCCACCAGGATATAAATAATACGCTCACTCTCGGTGTCCCGCACAGGTTATTAGTTACTGAAATGGGGGGGGCGCTGGAATTGAAACGTTGATGAAAAATTTAAGCTGATTTTTCGTGGGTTGTATTTTTTCGATCTGTTTTGTTGTGTTTTCTTTGGCTTGGCTGAATTATAAAAAATTGATAAATTTGTGAGTAATTTAAATGTATGTCACAGAAACTAGATAAGCAGTTGCATGAGGTTTTTGATAAACTAAATGAAATACAGAAACAACAGGTTTTTGATTTTGCAAGCAGTTTTTTGAATGAAGATCTTTTGTACGATAAATGGAAGGATGTTGATTTCGTTGCAGAAATGGAAAGCCGCTATAATTATTATAAATCAGGAGGTAAAATGGTATCCGCGGAAGAGGTCAATCAACAAGTAAAAGAGCTTTTTAGAAACGCGAAAAACAAGTAATGCATAATTATATTTTTGAACAACGTGCCGTAGCGGAATATAAAGAAGCGTTGCTTTGGTATATGGAACGGAGTATCAAAGCCGCTGAAAATTTTGAAATTGCATTATTGGAAAAGTTGAATGAGATATGTATAAGTCCACCTCTTTATGGGAATACAACCGGGAAATTCAGTGAAACTAATCTAAAGAAATACCCTTATTCCATTATATATTTTGTTGAAGAAGAAATTCAAACGGTGGTTGTCATTTCCGTTTTTCATCATAAAAGAAACCCGAAATTAAAATACAAAAGATAAAATCGCGGAGAATCAATTCGTGATGACTGAGAAACCTCTATTATTGTAACAGGGATGTACTGAAAGTATGGCATTGGAATTGAAGCCATAATTATTGGGACTCTCTCCACCTCTTCATCCCACCCGAAAGATTAAACAGATTATTAAAACCAAACGTTTCCAAACGTTGTATGGCGATAACACTCCTGATCCCTTTCTCACAATAAAGCACCACTTCTTTATCTTTCGGCAATTCATCTATCCTGCTTATTAGCTCTCCCATGGGTATATGCAAGCTGCCAATATGGTATGCCTCACGCTCCCAGTCTTCCCTTATATCTATCAGCAGGAAATCCTTCCCTGTATCTGTCCAGTTTTTAAGTTCGTGAGAGGTAAGCTGTTTCATTTGTTTTCGTGTGAAACGGGTGTCCTGTTTGCTTCTTCATTACTGGCAATCACTTTTTCTGCCAGCTTTTCATCATCAATGCCATCAGGAATAAAGAATAATATGGGAGTTATTGTAAAGCAGACATAAGCCAGATACACCGACCAGAATGATGCAGGTATAGAAATAAAGTAAGCCGCCATCCCTATAAAGTTTTTTATTCTTGCACGTTTATTTACTATATCTATTGTTCTGTTCAGCATCTTCTCTCTGTTTATATGCATGAAGCTATGGCGTACAGCATAACCGCGTAAAAGAGTAATTGCAAATGAAGCCATGAATAAAATGGCGCCATAAGTAGCTGCAGAATAGGATAGCATCGGATTCCGGCCCAGCATAAAAGTAGGGAAGGGTATCAGGCTCAGCCAAAATAGTAAATGCAGGTTCAGCCAAAGAAATTTTTCATCTACCTTTTGCACCAAATGCATCAGGTTGTGATGATGGAGCCACATGATACCTAACACTATGAAACTAAACAGGTAAGAAATTAATTGAGGAGCCAGTATCAATAATTGTTTCAGCTCCCATTTATTTGTCAGGTGTACATTCTCCGGTAATTTTATGTCAAACACCATAACAGTCATTACGATGGATATGACACAATCACTGAAAGCCTCCACTCTATTAGTCGTAATATTCATAGTGAATAAGCTTAAACAGTAGTAAAGTTAACAGAAAAGAGAATAAAAACCTTTATGCTATTGGTTCATTCAATGCCTTCCAGAGCATATCTTTCAGTTCTGTAATGCCCTGGTTAGCGGCAGAAGATATGAATACGTGAGGCACATCTTTGGGCAATGTCTCCGCAATAGCTTTCTTTAACTCATCGTCCAGCATATCGCTTTTGCTTATTGCGAGGATTATTTTTTTATGCAGCAACTCAGGATTATATTGCTCCAGTTCACTAATCAATATTGCATATTCCTTTGCATGATCGTTGCTATCCGCAGGAATGAGAAACAACAATACAGAGTTGCGTTCTATATGCCTCAGGAAACGATGCCCAAGCCCTTTACCTTCAGCAGCGCCTTCTATTATGCCAGGCAGGTCGGCCATGCAAAATGATCTGTTATCCCTGTAGGGAACAATACCAAGCTGTGGCGTAAGTGTTGTAAATGCGTAATTGGCTATTTTAGGCTTGGCGGCGCTGACTACAGATAGTAATGTGGACTTACCTGCATTTGGGAAGCCTACGAGGCCCACGTCAGCCAGTATTTTTAATTCCAGTTGCTTCCAGCCTTCACTGCCCATTTCGCCTGGCTGACAGTATTCCGGCGCCTGGTTTGTGGAGGTTGCGAAGTTCTTATTTCCTAATCCGCCACGTCCGCCCTTTACCCAAACCACCTCCTGGCCTTCTTCCAGAATTTCAGCCTCTATTTCTCCGGTTTCTTCGTCCTTCGCTATTGTACCTAATGGTACTTCAATAATAATATCCGCCCCATCATGGCCTGTGGAGTTATTTTTAAGCCCGTTCTCGCCATCCTTTGCCAATACGTTCTTATAGTACCGCATATGCAGCAACGTCCATAACTGAGAGTTGCCCCTCAATATAATATGGCCTCCGCGCCCGCCATTGCCACCGTCAGGGCCTGCCATGGCGTCCATTTTATTACGTTCAAAATGGGCGCTTCCCGCACCACCTTTCCCGGAACGGCAAAATATACGTATATGATCAACAAAATTTCCTCTCTCCACTATGATACGGGTAAAATGTACTTGTTTATGTGCTTTGAAAGCGCTTTAAATGTATCTGCTATGGAATGGCTGCCTGTTACAGGTTCCAGTTTGCCATAAGCATTGTAGTAATTAGCTACCGGCTGTGTTTTTAAATGATACTCTTTTATTCGTTTTGTGATTACGTCTTCAGTATCATCGCTGCGTCCTGAAGTTTCACCACGTGTTACAAGGCGTTTTATAAGCTCCTGTTCCGGCACTTCAAGCGACAGAACAAGATGTATTTTTGTGTGTTTGAATTCAAGCAGTTTATCCAGAGCTTCAGCCTGGGTACGTGTGCGGGGAAACCCATCAAATACAAAGCCTCTTGCATCGGGAATGTCATCTATCTTGCTACTAATCATACCTATCACTACTTCATCAGGAACCAGCATACCCTGGTCCATATACTTCCTGGCTTCAGTGCCAAGGGGTGTATGCCTGCTTACTTCATCGCGCAGAAGATCTCCGGTAGAAATATGTTGTAAATTATAAGTAGTTACAATGTTTTCTGATTGTGTGCCTTTGCCACTGCCGGGAGGGCCAAATAAAACTAAATTGAACATGAACAAAAAATTGTTTAACGGCACAAAAATAACCATAGTTGTGAAATAGCAAGAAACTATTTATTCAAGTTATGAGTATGATATACAATATTTTAAGTTTGAAGCTGGTATTTTTTCGGAATAAGCAGCAATTTGTAATGCTTTAGCAACAGATATATTTTTATGATCTATTCAGCAGTAATTGTTTCACTTCATCATTCATCAACTTATATTCTCCGGGAGCTAATCCTACTATTGTTACCCTGCCAATTGCATATCGAATCAGCCGTAGGGTGGGGTATCCTGTTGCAGCAGTCATTCGGCGCACCTGCCTGTTTTTTCCTTCGGTAAGTGTAAGGGCTATCCATGAGGTCGGTATATTTTTTCTGAAACGGACTGGTGGATTACGCTCGCTGACATCTGGTGCAACAGCAAGAATTTCCGCTATCGCTTTTTTTGTCTGGTATTGTTTTCCATCAATCTTGATCAAAACGCCTTGTTCCAGTTGTTGAATTGCCTTCATTGTAATAGCGCCTTCGACCTGAACATAATAAGTACGTGGATGAGCAAATGATGGATCAAGCAAATGGTGAGTCAGTGGTTTATCATCCGTCAGTAAAAGCAAACCTTCACTATCATAATCAAGCCGGCCAACAGGATAAATATTTTTTGGCAGGTGCGGTAAATAATCAGAAAGTGTGCGTTTATCTCCTTCAGCAGAAAACTGTGAAAGCACCTGGAATGGCTTATGAAAAATATAGTACAGGGGCATAAGAAAAACATTGTGGCTTGAAAGCTTTGCCAGTAAAGGCTTTTAGCAGGTACAAAAAAAAAGTCCGGCGAGGTTGTGGGCTGCCGGACTTATATAAAGGATGGGTTAGTAAGCACAATCCTTACACAATATTAAAAAGAATTTCTGCTACTAAAAAAAATTTTTTTTATTTTTTTTCAGAATGTTGAAAAGATGTTGACAACTTAGTAAACCCCTGAACCCCTCCCGATGAAAAATCGGGACAGGTGCCGGGGAACCAACTATTAAGCACATGCCATAATTTCAACAGTAGATTACCTACTGACCATTATTAATAAGCAGTGCATTATCGTTTGTAAAGGTCATTTGATATTAAAATAGAAGCCAGGATTTATTCAAAAAGATGAAAGTTGGATCGTTAACCTTAATGGATGGTTCCCCTTTAGGGGTTCAGGGGTTACCAGTCTTTTTCTAATTTTACAGGTACGCCTTTTTCTTTCTTCATTTTATCCTGCAGTTTTTTCTCTTCCTGTTGCAGGGCGTTTAGCAATTGGTCTGCCTGCTGCTGGGAAAGCTTGCTGGGTTGGCTTTGAGGCTGTTGATCCTCTTTCTTCTGATCCTCTTTTTTATCCTGGTTCTCTTTCTGGTCTTTATCCTGTTTATCTTTTTTGTCCTGGTCTTTTTTATCCTGGTTCTGTTTGTCTTTCTGGTCTTTCTGGTCTTTATTTTGTTTATCCTGTTTCTTGTCTTTATCCTGCTGCTGTTGTTTCTTCATCATTTGTTCGGCATACGACAAATTATATTTAGCGTCAACATCCTGGGGATTGTTACGTAAAGTTTGCTTGTATGAATTTACGGCGTCTTCCCATTTCTGCTGAGACATGTAGGTGTTGCCAATATTGTAGTTAGCAGCAGCCTTACCAGTTTTATTGTTGGCGAGTTTAGCTGTTTCAGTCATCACTTTTCTTGAGGAGTCAAATCGTTTTTGCTGGTATAAAGAATTACCCAGGTTAAAAAGCCCTGACGGGTTGTTAGGGTCTTTGGCAAGCGCCTTTGCATAATTTGCTTCTGCTTCCTGGTATTTTTGCTGCTCATACAATTTATTCCCCTGCTGAATATACCTGTTAGGTTGCCCGACAGCTATATGAGCCCCTGTTAATAATAGTATTATTAGCCATGCACATCTAGCCATAGAGCCATTCAGCAATCTAGCCTTGGAACCATTGAGCCATTGAGCCATTAAGCCATTGAGCCATTCAGGAGCCATTAAGTCATTTTTATGCAATCGATCCATTTTTCTTTTTTTTAACTCCCGGCAGCAGCCATTCAATAATCAACGCAATGAAACCCGCAAAAAGAAAATATTGAAAGTAGCTGGTGAAGTCGGTATATATCACGGAGCCGAGGCTTTTTTGTTCCATACTTTCCAGGTTGTTGGTAAGCTTGTCTGCTACGTCATCTGTATTTTGCAGTAAGCTGTATGTGCCATGCCCGGCAGTTGCCAGGGATCTCAATTCATCTTCATTAAGCTTGCTTACCACCGGACTCCCGTTTTCATCCAGTTTCAGCGATTTTGTAACAGGGTCATACAATGTAGCGCCCTGGGGAGATCCAATACCTATTGTATGTACGATCACACCGGCGTCAGCTGCCTGACGTGTTTTTTCCAAGGCCATTTCATCATGGTCTTCGCCATCAGATATGATAATGAGGGACTTGTATTTTCGTTCGTTTTTTGTGAACGTTTCCATTGCCATGTCTATCGCGTCTCCTATCACAGTACCCTGTGTAGGTACCATATCCGGTGATACATTTTGCAGCATCATTTTTACTGTGCTGTAATCAATAGTAAGGGGTACCTGCAAATAGGCTTTGCCTGCAAATATGATCAGCGCTATCCGGTCATTCTGCATTTTATCGGTCATGCGCATAATCAGTTGTTTGGCGCGCGTCAGCCTGTCGGGTTGAATGTCTTTGGCAAGCATACTTTTACTCACGTCAAGCGCTATGATCACATCTACTCCTTTACGCTGCACTTTTTCAGATTTGTCCCCGGTTCGCAAATTCGCCCATCCGATTATTATAGTTGATAAAGCTATCGTCAGCAAAATAAATTTAAATGCATTCCTGCCTGGTATGAATCCTTGTATCTGCTCATTAATAAGCTTCTCATCGCCGAGCTTTTGCATTTTCCTTTTTCTCCAGAATACTGCTGCGATAAATAATACCACCAGTAAGGGCACAAGGCCGAGGAAAAATAAATTATCTATGTGTTGAAATTGAAACATACAGTTGAAAACGCAAATTTAGGTGAGTGGACCTTTAATACAGCAATAAAAGAATGTGATTTTAATTTTCTTTAACAGAAATAAAAAGTGCATTCGTCAGGATGGTAAATTTTCGATCCTTTAATCTTTCAGGGCCTCTATCTTAACTTTACGTTTCGGCTTTTCCACGTCCTCTACCCCTATCAGCAGCGCCCAGGCTTCCAGCCCTTCTACGCGCTCGCATATCAGCTTCATAATGCCGGCAATGGGTATAAATAAGAACATGCCCGGTACCCCCCACAAAAATTCGCCTACAATTACAGCTATGATTGTGATAAAAGGGTTCATTTTTACACGTCCACCTATTATGCGTGGGAATAATATATTTGCGTCCAGCAGGTGAATAATAAATAGCCCGATTCCCACTTCTAACGCCATATTGCCGGTACTGTTGGCAAATGTTACCAGCATACAAATAATAATAGAAGTGTAGAAACCAAGGTAAGGAATAATATTCAGCACTGCCGCCATTACCCCAAGCAATACAGCATATTGAATGCCCATTATAAGGAACATGGCAGAAGTTACTATGCTTATCAGGATCATTTCAATTACCAATCCCAGCACGTAAGCATTGATCATGCTTTTGGTTTCCATTATTACCTCGCTTACTTTTTCCCTGTCAGGGGCGTTGAACAGGTGAAGTACAAACCGCTTCAGGAGTTTGCGGTGATACAGCATAAAGAAAGTAAAGATCAAAACGAATACAGTCAACAATAAAATGCCGGTCACGGATATAAACACATTACTGGCGGAATGCGCGGCAGACTCTAATAAGTTGCTGGTGTACCTATTCATATAATCTGATTGCTGTCTGTTTGTTATATGAAGTTTGAAGGATAGCCAATGCTGCAGGTTATCGAACATGACCTGGAACCTTTTTCTTAATTGAGGAAAATCACTGGAGAACCCGATTATTTCGATCGCAAGAAAATAAATAAAACCGGTCATTGCGGATACAAATAAGGTAACAGAAAAGACAGCAGACCAGATACGCCCTAAATGCAGCTTCTTTTCAAAGAAGTTATTCAGCGGGTATAATAATATGGAGATTAAGAGCGCAAACACTAACGGGATGAATATATTACTGGCCTCGCTGAGTATAATAAAAATAAGCACTATCGCCAGCAATATTAGTGCCAGCCTGGCATAAAACGGAAGCTTTACTGTACGAATCATTGTTTTAGTAAGGTATTTCCTATCAAACCTAATAGAATTGTGCCATAAAGCAAAACAAGGAATGGCTTAATTATCGCAGTGCATAAATATTTATTTAATAAACGGCCCCCCTTTACTTATTTTTCTCTTATTTTGCTTACACACACTTTTGTAAAGGGTGTTGTATTTAACAGACAGGAGGATGCTGAAACGTTTTTTTAAGAAAGGGCTGATAGAAGCGGGTTGCGATGAAGCGGGACGGGGATGTCTTGCAGGGCCTGTTTTTGCTGCATCCGTGATCCTGCCGCCCGATTTTCGTCACCCGTTGCTCAATGACAGTAAACAGGTAGCAGAAGAAGACCGGAATAAACTGCGGCCAATAATAGAAAAAAAAGCTCTGGCATGGGCTGTTGCAATGGTTGACCATACGGAAATAGATCGCATTAATATTTTAAAGGCATCTTTCAAGGCAATGCATTTGGCTATTGACCAGTTAAACATTCGCCCCGACCTCCTGCTAATTGACGGCCATATTTTCTCCCCTTATTTTGGAATTGTTCATCAATGCGTTATTCAGGGAGATGCTATATACGCTTCGATAGCTGCAGCAAGCATACTCGCTAAAACGCATCGTGATGAATATATGCTCCGGCTTCATTTGGAATATCCCCAATATGGCTGGCATGAGAATAAAGGCTACGCAACTCAATTCCACCGGAAACAAATAAATGAAAACGGACTTTCACCTTACCACCGTAAAACCTTTGGTATCTGTAATGAATGGGCGGATAAAGATGGGGTAAATAGTATAGAGTGAAATCATTTTAATAATTCTATCTTGGCCGAATAAATTTGTTGCCATTGAAATGAATCATGTGGCTTGGAGAATCAACAGCCCAAACATTAGTTTCCCAAGCAATGTTGTCAGAATGGTTTGAAAACTCCAATAAATCAGGGAAAACGGTTACGTAAATTCTGCCAGCTTTACAATCCTTAAATGATTCTTCCAACTCTATTCTTCGTTTTGGAGAAACGGGCCCATGCGAGGCAATTGTCTCAATTAAAAATATCCAGTTGTTCTTTCTGTCATAAATCACAACATCCGGCAACTTACTATTCATGTCAATAGGAATCTTTAATTCTCTCAATATTTTTTTATCAAGATGAGTGCCTTTATTTGTAATATCACCCACATACAATACTTCTCCGTCTTTGACAAATTGAGGAACAAACTCATTAATAATTGCAGCTTGTATTTCATTATGCTTACTGGCAGAAAGCGTTACTGTTTTTTCATTACCAAGTTTAATAGCGGCATGTTTCATAAAAAGTAAGTCTGATTTCTTTAATGAACATTTAGATATCAACGAAACCTAAAAATCATAAGCAGGATAATAGAGTTGTATTATTGCCAAATACCTAACAATACATTCTCTAATGCTTCCTCTCTCCTTTTTCTACTACTTAAATCAGTAGAAGCCCTTAATCCCACAGCATACAGCATAATATTATCAGTGATATTAACTTGATTATTCATCAAATTAGTGAATAAATTACCGCTCCCTTCTTCTTCTGAATCTTTTATTGTAGTAACATATCCTTCTAGATCTTTTGCAAATTTTAAAAGAATATTAGTTGCTAAATCTCTTTTTTCGCTACTTAGAGGAAGTCTAATTTTATTTTTTGCAAATATTAAAAACAAGGTGTAAAAATCAGATTTTTTAGACCATCTCGTTGCCCCGATATTTGGCAAAACCTGCAGTATTTCGCCTAATACTTTTTCGAATATATCAACTACATCATTTTTCTTATCAAAATCATTTTCTTCATAAATTCTGTAAAATCTATCAAGTGATAGTTTCTTATTTTGGAGCCCATTTAGATATGCTATAGTCAATTCGCTAATAAATTCTACATCCAACATTCTTTTTATGTCATTTGTGGAAAATACTTGAATTTTTTGCCAATTTTCCATATCTGCAAGATTATTCATTGTTTGAATAAAATCACCCCAATAAGTTGCATGCCTTAATTCTTGTGAATTTAATATAACATTATTTTGGTTTAATCTTTGGAATATAAGTCTCAATTCACTATCTGGTATTTCGGGCATCAAGCGCACGATAAAACTATATTCATAAATTCTCTTTTTTAATTCGGGAAGCAGATCATCAAATGACATATCTCCAAACAGAGGCGTTTTGGCTGGGTCTATTGAAAACTTATTGCCAATAAAATCCAAACAAGCCCTTATTCTTTGTTGACCATCAACTACTATATATTTAGCATCACCTTTATCATTGTAAATATCTTGCATGTATATTTCTGGGATGGGGTATCCACATAATATAGTATCAATCAAATAGCTTTTTTGCTTATCAGTCCAAACGAGATTTCTCTGAAATGGAGGTTTCATATCTAATTCACCTTTTTCGTTAGCGTCTTTAAACCACTTTACGCTTCTTACGGTATTGTTTAAAAAAACTGGCATGATTATAATTTTTTACTTTGTATGTCCTTTAATTCTATTAAATTGTTAATATGGTATGCTCGAAGCGACTCAAAATCTTTATATATTCTGACTTTTATTTCTCTGCCAATAGTAGGTTTCATTTGAGACATTTTCGATAAAGATTCTACCCATTCCTTGCCAAAAGGTAGTAAATGTATAATTTTATCAGCAGCGATAGTGCCATGATAAATTAATCTTTTTTTATGGTCATAATATAAACCTCTTTCCAAATAATTTAGAGTAAATATTTTTGTTCCGATGTTTATTAGGGTTTGCCATGAAACATCAAAGTAATGAGAAGACACAATTGCTATATCAATATCAGAATACTTGTCAAAATCATCTAATTTTTTATGAGGACTTAAGCTAAACCCAATGCAAGAACTTCCAACAAATACTATTGATTTACTATCCACACCAATTAAACGAGCTAACCTTTCTTTCCAATGAATATATTGGTCTTCATTATCGAAAATATAAGGTACTCTATCAATTAACCACCTCGAGGCTAAATATGAGAATGGCTGTTTATTTTCAATTAAGTCCTGAATAAATTGCTCTTTCATTGATTAATATGGCAAGGGTTATTTCACTTAAAAATAGACAATTAATTGCAAATTTTCACTTCCCCTTCTTCACGCTCATAATAATATCAGATTCTTCTTTAGCGCGTTCTATCAAAACAGGCGTATGATTGCGCGCTGATTCTTTGAGCAGCTTTATGTATGCCGGATTAGCATCCTTAGGTAGTTTATATCTTCGCTGTGATATCTGGAATATAACGGAGATGTATGTTTCATTATTGTTTGGTGGTTCTACTGCTATTACTGTCATGGGCCTGACAACCCCTTTTACCTTGTTTTTATGTTTCCGGGGAGCAGCTGTTAGCGGGAATGCTGATACCATAAACAATAAACTCAACATGAAAATACATGTTGAGTTTATCAGTAGCTTTTTATGAGTGCTTTCTACGGGCATGTTTTTAATAAACTATAATGAACCAGTGTAGTATCTGTATCTGCATACATTGGGTCTGTCATAAAGTGGGAGGTATCAGTTGGTCCGTATGATGAAGTTGGCTGAATGTTAAATGAAGTAACCTTTGCTTTACCTGAGCAGGCAGGATTCGCCTGGGCGTGAAGCCAGGCAGCAAGCGTTACAGGCTGATCGAACATGGCAGGGTCAAATACATAAGCCTTCACGCCGGAAGGTGTTTTTATATTTACCAATGGTGCCACATGGTACCACCAGTTGATACAGCATCCGCCCCATTTTTCACCCTTTACAGACAGTGAATAAGTGCCGGGATAAGCAAAACTAAAAACTTTGTGTGTTGCGTAATTATACTTGTTATTTATGATATAGCACATCTTGTGCGCCCGCGCATAACAGCCGTCTTGACAATATTGAAAAGAAATACAAAAATCAATACCGTAAGGGCCGGGCAGTGCGCAGCACTGGTGAGTTATATAATCAAACATCATTTGCGCAGTAGCCATATCGGGTATCACACTTGTAAGCCCGGCAGTAGTCGTATTTATTGCAGCTATCCCCAAATTATTAATAACATCAGGGTTGGTTGTCTCAACATCCATATTATATGATGAGCCCGGGTTACTCACAATTTTCCGGGAAGTATGTATCATTCCTTCCTGGGCTGAAACCTGAATAACACCAGTTACTATAGCTTTCCATGGGTCAAAAGTTATTTTCACCGCCTTATTTTCATTAAGGGCAGATCTTAATCCGGCAAGAACTGATGCATCATTTATATTGAACAGTTCTTCCAGTTCTCTGAATATTACCGAAGTAGTACCATCAGCAGAAGTACTTATATCCAATACGGTAACAATTTTTGTTTGTGGCTCACCTTGTGCCAATGGCCTGATGGCATTTTTTTCAGATACAGGAGTTGTTAACGTCGCTGCCCCCGGGGCATGGGTGCTCTTATTACACGCGTTTACCAGCGCCAGCGTGCCCGCAACAACTATTAAATAGAAGGAAGCGGTAAGCAGTACACTCTTCCGTGAAGTAAATTTTTTCATTGTGTTTTTTTATGAAGTAAAATCAGACGCTTTTATTCTTTCAGTGCCCAAAACATATAACTAACCACACAAAGTACATATTTTATAATTTCTAACCAAAATTTTTATAAACATATTAATTTATCTTTTTTGTCATACTATATCTTACAATTTTGGTAACTTTCCATAATTTATGAGCTTACTTACTTCTTAATCAGGTTTGATGAAAAATAAACTAATGGTTATTGTCGCATTGTTATGCATTAATACTGCGTTTGCACAACAAGCCGGAAATCTTTCCATACGCAGGCCTGAACATAACAGAATACTCAACTGTTTGCTTCAGCAAAACAATGGCACAAATGCTGCAATGAAAAGCACTGGCGGAATTCCCGGCGAAAGAGTTATTGCACAAAGCACCAGGGACAGTACCATGCAAAATTTGTTTGATTCTGTAAAACTGGGATATAGTCTTTACCGGACTTCTAAGTATGATTATAATACCATGATCTATGCCTACAATTATCCCTATAATACATCGCCTGTATTTAATAACAATGGGGGCATTTTCGGAAAGCCGCAGGTGTTATTCGATACATTTATGAGATGGACTATTGACCCTAATACTTATTGGTTCGGCTACTACGAAACAGCTTATGCCACCTATGACGCGAATAGTAACATGACCGGGTACCTGGACCTTATGGCCGATTCCTCATTTAATCCGAATATGCTTTATGCCAATAAATTTAATGCCGCAAAAAACATTGATACCGGTTATGCGTATAATTGGAATAGCGGACATGCTGACAGCGCCTTCAAACAATTTTATGCTTACAACTCCGCCAATAAACTTACTAAGGACAGTACCTATGAATATCATTTAGGCATATGGCGTCTTGCTTCAAAATCTATTTATACTTATGATGGATCAAACAATTTAATCCAGATAGATAATTATGCCAACACTACAGATACCAGCTTTTTATTACCATTAATTGAGCAGTACAAGTATGTCAATACCTATGACGCAAGCAACAGGCTTTTAAGCGTATTTAGCAGTTTTTTTGATGGTACAGCTCTTTCGCCTTATATAAAAGATACGTTTGCTTATAGCGGAACATACACCTATCACAACTCCTGGAAAGAGTATCAGTGGGATCCTATTAATGGATATTGGGCGCCCTGGTATTACATGTCTAAAGTAATCAATTCGGGTACCGGCTTACCTGATACCGTTATGATAAATGATTTTGATAGCCTGTTAAATACATGGGTACCGCATACCATGGAAGTTATGACTTACAATTCTTCTAAAGATCCGGTTTTGCTAAAGGATTATGAATATAATTTTTCTTATTTCCCGGCTAAACCAAGCTTTTTCACCTTCTATTTTTATGGTTCTTATTTAGACAAGACCGGAGTTAAGGATGTCACTTCGCTTAATGATAAGGTAAAGGTTTTCCCTAACCCAACTGCCGGTACTATAACAATAACCCAATTGGATGTCCCGAAAAATACTCCTGTTTCTATTCTGCTGACGAATGCAAACGGGCAGTTGCTAAGCCGTACTAGTATCTATTGGCAAAATGAAGCGCAAATGTCTATATCCGATCTTATTCCCGGTGTATATTGGTTAGTGATACAGGGTGCCTCAGGTAATATACTGCATCGTGAGGCAGTGGTGAAGCAATAAAACAATTCTCTGATTCTATTATGCCTGTTCCGTCAGTAGCACATGTACCGGTCAAAAGAGTAAAAGAGGCAAATATCAGCGATGCTGATGATATGCTGGCCGTGGAAGAACCCATGGAGATAAGGCTGGGATATACTGCTGCCGGTAAGCCTGTTCAGAAAAGCATTTCAGTAACCATGCGCACCCCCGGCAATGACTTCGAGCTTGCTGCTGGTTTTCTATACACAGAGGGTATCATCAGGTCTGTTGCGGATGTTATTTCCGTAAAGTATGCTAATGAACAAAAAGAGCAGGTCGTACTGGTTAATCTAAAAGATACGGTAATACCAGACATCAGCAAACTGGAACGAAACTTTTATACATCTTCCAGTTGCGGCGTATGCGGAAAGGCGTCAATTGAAGCGGTCTTCGCGGCTTGTAATATCCTGGAATCAAAAGATAATCTGCGCTTCTCTCCCGGCATAATATATCAGTTGCCTGATATTCTCCGCAAACACCAGGATGTGTTTGAGCATACAGGCGGCCTGCATGGTTGCGCATTATTTGATGCCAGCGGCACCCTTGTATTAACCCGTGAAGATGTAGGCCGGCATAACGCCCTCGATAAACTGATCGGCGCGGCTCTTAATGGCGGTATCCTGCCCTTAGACAAGCATTTATTGTTATTGAGCGGCAGGGCCAGTTTCGAGCTGATGCAAAAGGCCGCCATGGCAGGCATAAAAGTTGTAGCTGCAGTAGGCGCTCCTTCAAGCCTGGCGGTGCAGATGGCGGAAGAGTGGGGTATGACCCTCATAGGTTTTTTGCGTGGCGAACGCTTCAATATATACTCAGGTGCAGAAAGAATCGTAATTTAGCGGCATAATCAGGCTTTTGAATTTTGGCTTTTGAATTTTGAATTTTAAATTATGAAAATCCGTATAAAAGGCAATTCCATTCGTATGCGTTTGTCCCGTTCTGAAGTGGCCAGGTTTGCTAAAGAAGGTTACCTGGAAGAATGCACTGAATTTGGAAGCAATGCATTTGTTTATGCGCTCCGCAGAGTGGAAGAAGGAAAGGAACTATCTGCCGGTTTTGCCGATGGGAAAATTACAATGATCGTTCCTGCTTCAACAGCGAATGAATGGACAACAACCGACAAGGTAGGTTTTGACGGCAATATGGATACCGGGAGCGGCAAACAACTGTACCTGCTGCTCGAAAAAGATTTTAAATGTATTGACCCCGCGCATGAAGATCAGTCTGATAATTATGAACACCCGGATATATCGTGCAACTAAGTATGCGAAACATCGGACCAGGCATCATTATGAGAATACCCTTCCTTACTTTTCTGTTGGTACTGGTGTGCCTCAATGGCTGTTCCCAGAATGATCATCATGATTCAAGATTACCCGGTAACATCCAGGCTGCCCCACTAAGTAATTACTTTGGCGTAAACGCTTTTGAGTGGGATTTTGAAGGCGCGCCTGATCCTACCCGGCTTGATCCTACCCGGCTTAATGCAATTAAGAATTTTACCGGCATACGCCATTATATGGATTGGGAAAAGCTGGAACCCGCTGAAGGCGTTTATACGTTCAATCCTACCGAAAACGGCAGTTGGAATTACGATACCATGTATCAATGGTGCAACAGCCATGGCATAGAAGTATTGGCTTGTTTAAAGTCTGTTCCGCCCTGGATGCTGGTATCCTGGCCCCAGGACCAAAGGGATAATGAGAACGTGCCTGTCCGGTTTGGTAAGGATTTTGCAGTGCCTTCCTCTTATATAGAACAAGGTAAAGTAGCTTTTCAATATGCGGCCCGTTATGGCAGTAATAAAAACGTTGACCCTCATTTGCTGCATACCGACCCTTCCAATATGGTTCGTACCGGGCTGGGGCTGATACGCTACATAGAGTGCGACAATGAGCGGGACAAATGGTGGAAAGGGCCTAAAGCATACCAGACCGGGCGGCAATATGCGGCCAATTTATCTGCCTTCTATGATGGCAATAAAAACACCATGGGACCGTGCGTGGGGGTAAAAAATGCAGACCCTTCCATGAAAGTGGTAATGGCAGGCCTTGCCAAGCCGGAAACTGATTATGTAAAAGGCATGATAGACTGGAGCCTGGAACACAGGGGCAGGCGGCCTGATGGCTCGGTTGACTTGCCATGGGACATCATTAACTATCATTATTATTGCAATGACGCGGACTATGATACGCATAAAAAGCAAACCAGTGGCTACGCACCCGAACTGACCAATGCCGCCACCACAGCCAATAAGTTTGTGGCAATTGCCCGCCAGTATGCAAAGGACATGCCGGTATGGGTAACTGAGACCGGCTATGACCTCAACCAGGAAAGCCCGCAGAAGGCCATGATAATTAATGACAAGACCGTATTAGAAACACAGGCTGACTGGTGTTTAAGAACATCTTTACTATACGCGAGCTCAGGTATTCAAAAGGTGTTCTTTTACGAACTGGTGGATGATAACCCAATGGCTGGCACTGTTTTTGCAACCTGCGGGCTTATTAATGCCGACCGGACAAGAAGGCCGGTTGCCGATTTTTTCTATCAGACCAACAAACTATTCGGGGCCTACACTTATGCCGGAACTATCAATAAAGACCCTGTTGTGGACAAATATACCAGCAACGGTTTGTTCATGTTTGTATTACTCATTCCTGACCAAAAGGGCAGGGCTGCTTCTTACACGCTCGATTTGGGAAATGCCCAGACAGCCTATATATACAAACCAAAACCAGGAGGTAATGATATGGATGTTGTAAAGAAAAACACAGCTAATGGTAAAATAGAAATAACCGTTACGGAAACGCCTTTATTTGTTACGGGTTATGATTGTGTTATTAGTCGTTAGTAGATAGTCGTTAGTAGATAGTCGTTAGTAATTAGTTGAAAGTAATTGGGCCCTTCGGTAAAACTCAGGGTGACAATCCCTTCGGTAAACTCGGGGTGACAATTTTGGCTTCTGATCCTGGGTTTTAATATTATTGTAATTTTAAAATACTTCGGCGGTTGATACAGGTTTTAACTTTTAACTTTTGAATTTAAGACTGGTACACATACCTCAGCATTTCTTCGAGGTACTTCCGTTCGTTGTTCAGTCGGGGTACTTTGTGCTGGCCGCCAAGTTTTCCTTTGTCTTTGAGCCAGCGTTTAAAGCCTTCTTTGGGCATTTCGTGCACTATGGGCATGCGCAGGGCAATGTCCTTATAGCGTTTTGCTTCGTAGTCGGAGTTTATGGCCTGCAGGGATTTGTCGAGCAGGGTAGTGAAGGTGGCAAGGGGTACGGGGAGGTAATCAAATTCTATTATCCATTCATGGGCGCCGTTGGTTTGCCCTGTCATGTAAACCGGGGCCGCCGAATAGTCAACCACCACTGCACCTGTCTCGGCACATGCGATGGCAATGGCGTTATCTGCATTGTCCACTATCAGCTCTTCGCCGAATGCGTTAATAAAATGCTTCAACCGGCCCGTTACCTTTATGCGGAAGGGGTCTAAGGAGGTGAATTGTATGGTGTCGCCTACGAGGTAGCGCCAGAGGCCGCCATTGGTGCTTATTACCAAAGCATAGTTTTTATACAGTTCCACTTCTTTCAGGGTCAGCGTCTCCGGGTTTGCCTTTCCATATTCTTCCTTTGGCATGAACTCATAGAATATGCCATGGTTGAGGAACAGTAGCATACCTTCTTCATCCACCCTGTCCTGCGCCGCGAAAAATCCTTCAGACGCATTGTAGGTTTCGCGGTAGTGCATATGCGGTGATGGTATGAACTGCTCGAACTGCCTGCGGTAGGGCGTAAAGTTTACGCCGCCGTGTATGTATAATTCGAGGTTAGGCCATATATCGAGCAGATTATTGGTGCCGGTTATTTCGAATATCCTTTTTATGAGCACTATGGTCCAGGTGGGTACGCCTGCTATATAGGTGACATTCTCCTTTATAGTGCTGTGCGCCATGCGCTCTATCTTAGCTTCCCACTCGGTCATCAGGGCTATAGATAGTTCTGGCAGGCGGAACAACTGCCCGGCAAAAGGCATGTTCTGCAGCATTACAGCTGACAGGTCGCCAAAGAAAGAGGCGGCATTCAACTGGTTGATCTGGTGGCTGCCGCCGAGCACGAGACATTTGCCTGATGTAAGGCCCGATTGTGGATTTTCGCGCAGATAGAGCGCCAGTACATCTCTTCCGCCCCGGAAATGTGTATCATCGAGCGACTCCTGGCTCACGGGTATGAACTTGCTTTTATCACTCGTTGTGCCACTTGATTTTGCGAACCAGGTGATGGGCGATGGCCACAATATATTCTGGGTGCCTTCTAAAATGCGGTGTATGTATGGTTTTAAAGTTTCGTAATCATTGATCGGTACATTTTTCTTGAAATCAGAAATACTGTCAATATGCTCAAAATCGTATTTCTTCCCATACTCCGTGAACTGGGCAGAGCCAACCAGCTGATTAAATACCTGTTGTTGCGTATCAATAGGATTATGCAT
Source organism: uncultured Bacteroidota bacterium (assembly GCA_903887005.1). Classification (GTDB taxonomy): domain Bacteria; phylum Bacteroidota; class Bacteroidia; order Chitinophagales; family Chitinophagaceae; genus Nemorincola. Next base: position 35,023 of record CAISOH010000071.1, read on the forward strand.
GAAATTATCTATCGCGCTCTGGCGCAACTTGATATACCCCTTAAATGCCGGACTGATAATTATGCTCATAATACCTAAAACCCCAAACCCCTAAAGGGGCATCCCCTCATTATCTGAGTGTTTTGTGGTTCCTGTTTTTTTTGTTTAGTAAATGTTTAATCACTGCCTTTTTTACATGGCAGGGATATTGTCTTTAAAGACTTTTCTTTTCAGCTCAAAATTCTGTCCAAGGTACACCTTTCTTACTTGTTCATCTGCCGCCAGTTCTTCTGCTGTTCCTGCCTTTAGTATTTGCCCTTCAAACAACAAGTAGGCCCTGTCGGTGATAGAAAGTGTTTCCTGCACATTATGGTCTGTGATAAGGATGCCTATATTTTTATATTTAAGCGTGGCGACAATGCTTTGTATGTCTTCCACCGCAATAGGATCTATACCCGCGAAAGGCTCGTCCAATAATATGAATTTAGGATTTACTGCCAGTGCGCGGGCTATTTCCGTTCGTCTCCGTTCACCTCCGCTCAATACATCGCCATTACTCTTCCGTACATGGTTCAGGTGAAATTCATCCAGCAACGCTTCTAATTTATTCTTTTGCTCCTGCCTTGTCAGCTTTGTCATTTCCAGCACTGCGGAGATATTGTCTTCCACGGATAGCTTACGAAAAATTGATGCTTCCTGCGGCAGGTAACCAATGCCCATCTTGGCTCGCTTGTACATGGGCAGCTTGGTAATGTTCTCATCATTGATGAATACTTCGCCCTTGTCAGGCTTTACCAGGCCCACTACCATGTAGAACGATGTAGTCTTTCCTGCGCCGTTAGGCCCGAGTAAACCTACTATCTCCCCCTGGTTCACATCAAACGACACATTGTTTACAACCGCGCGCTTGCCATATTTTTTTACGAGTCCAACTGTGTGTATTCTCAAAAGCCCGCTTTTGGACAAAAATAAGAAAGAAGAGGGGATTATAGTGTGGTTAGCTGCTCTCTTTCATTATATAGTTCATTTTTAACAAATAAATATATGGCAGCCAGCTCATTTTAATTTGAGAATTTACTCCTTATAGGTACAACGCTTTACAGGGATTATTAACTCCTTTTGAAAACCTTAGAAGCAAGAAAAGAAAAAAGCCCTAAAACCAAACCTGAGATTATGCCGATAGCCGGCCCCATAATAAGCATTGCCTGGGTAACAGTAAGGTGAGCCTGGGAGTTTATTTTAGCGTATTGGTCAGCCTCTTGGGTGTGATTGGCTAAGTATGTAGCGGACATTAAAATATGTGCGCCCGTTATCCATATGCAATTAACCAGGCTCACTAAAAAACCATGCAGGAAATACCTGCCGGGCGCATTTTTTGCAATAAAGTAAGCGCATAATAAAAATATCACCAGCCAGCAAACAGGTTCAATGTTAGACGGAATAAAATAAACTGTAGCAAATGCCATTGCCATCCCAAACAGGGAGAGGCCAAAGATGAGTTTCCAATTCATAATATTGATTTTTGTTACTCAAAACTAATAAAAATATTCAAGTATTGATTTTTAAGATTATTTTGAATTATCTTAGCGCAAATATCGTTTATGAAAAAAGGCCAACTCTTTGGAATTATTTTAGTGAGCTGCATAGCATTGTTGTCAGGCTGTATTAAAACGCTGCCCTATGTTACTACTATCAATCCGTCTCTCACGGCTTCAATAGGCACCTATAACTTTACCTCTGAAACAGTAGTGCCCTATACCCTTGATACCCAAATACATGATTCTATCACCACCCTTATTATTACCGGTAATACCAATGACCAGACAGCCCATAAGGATAAAATTGAATTGCGCATTACCAAGTATAAAGGCGTAACCGGAACCTGGGGTATCGTGCGGAATGAGGCTAAGGCCTACTATTTGCATTCCAACATGCGCAGTGATGCTACTAACGGAATTGTATCTATTACACGGGTTACAGCAAACAGTTTAGTAGGTTATTTTAATTTTACCACAAGTGATGGCATTGTCGTCACGAACGGAAATTTTACTGTAGGATTGCCTAATGCTCCATATTAAGGTTAGTGCAGGATTGCCCTTGATACCAAAATTTCCCTTTTAGCGTTATCTTCATAGAATAACGAGTTTATGAAAAGGTTTTGTTTAGTTGTTTCTATACTGCTTTGTGTTGGTTATGTCGCTTGTAATAAAGTCAGCGGCCCTGCTAATGGCAAAAGCGTGCAGCCCAATAACAACCTGGATTCATTAGTATCCATGAGCGCCACAATTAATGCTGATATCTGGCATACAGATTCGGCTTATGGTTATAAGGTTCAGTCATCAGGCAATGACAGCACTGTGGTAAACCTGATGATCACTGCAATAAATAAAAATTACGGGAATCCCGGCAGTACCATTACTTTCAACATTGATCATTACACCGGCATTGCAAAGTATAACATCAACCCTCCTTTTGTCAAGGCAACCTATTTTATTGGTAATGAAAGGCATTTTGCCACATACGGCGATATAAATATTACCAGCAATTCCTACTTCGCCCTTATCGGTACCTTTTATTTCCAGGCCGATTCATTTTCCATAAATGGCGAGTTTAATGTAGCGATGCCGTAGGCTTTTTGGGAAGAGAATTGAGAAAGGATATAGGCGATTCATTTCTTTGGTGAAGAAATTTTATTCAATTAAAAATTTTATTGTTTTCATTTCATTTCCATCAACTACTCTCATTAAATGTTCCCCTGCTACAATATTAAGCATAGTTATGTTTTTACTTAACATGCCATATTGCAGTTTTACTATATCTCTATATACTACTTGTCCTAAGAAATTTATTATTTCAATGTTTACCCATTCATCTGCTCCTGTAAATACACCAATAACTGTAAGCCTTCCTTTATTGGGGCTTGGATATAATTTCACATCTTTAATAGTTTCGTTTACTACTTCTACTCCAGTAGTGCCAGTATCAAATTTGGCTATAAATGCGTCTATGCTATCCATATAAGTAAATTGATAACTATTTGATGTAGCAATATTTGAAGTACTGGTTGTATAGCCTCCGATAAATACATTACCAATACTGTCAGAAGCAATACAATTTGCATAATTTTTGCCGATCCCGCCATAATACGTAGCCCACTGAAGTATCCCTGCTTTGCTAAAGCCAGCAAGAAAAGCATTTTCATAACCCAATAACATATTCTGATAGCTACCTGTTGTTGCTATTCCGTTTGTACTTGATGTATAACCGGAAATATAAATGGTTTCAAGTCCATTGAAAATAATTCCCAAACCTTGTTCACTACCTGTACTGCCAAAATAGGTACTCCATTGTAAGGAACCACTATCATTAAACTTTGATAGAAAAGCATCATAAAAGCTACCACCATAAACCATCTGATATGCACCTGGAGTAGTTATATTCTTTTCACTATTTGTATTGCCAGTAATGTAAACATTTGAAGCGTCATCACAAGTAATACCAGAAACACCAACGCTGCTATCGCCACCAAAATATGTACTCCATTTGAGGTTGCATGTGCTATCGAATTTAGCGACGAAGCCATCAATTCCATTCCCTGAACTGGAATCCTGATAACAGCCAGAAGTGGTAATGATACCTTTATGATATGCACCTCCGGCTATATATATATTTGCAGCATTATCACAAACACAGCTATATGCAACACTTGTGCCTGAACTTAATCCGAAATATGTTGCCCATATTCTAGTGCCTGCGTTACTGAACTTCACAAGACATGCATTCCCTGTCCCGGCAAGTGTATCCTGGTAACTTCCGACTGTTGCAACATTATTAGTAATTCCAGAACCACCAGCCATATATATATACCCAGTTATATCGCAAGTTACTGCTACACCTCCGCCATTATAATAAGTGGCCCACTGCAATGCTCCCGCATTAGTAAATTTGGCTAAAAATGCTCCACCTGCGCTTGATGTAATTGTATCCTGAAAACTGCCAACTGTGGCAATATGAGTAAAACTATAAGTTACCCCAGTAATATAAACATTTCCATTATTATCACAGGCTATTCCATCTGCATAATCTTCGCTTTCACCACCGTAATAGGATGCCCATAATAATGTACCGGAATTGCTAAATTTGGCTATAAATGCGTCATAATCCCCATCTAAAGTGTCTTGATAACTGCCTGTTGTTGCTATGTTATTGATACTGGCGGTTATTCCGCATATAAATACATTTCCCGCTTTGTCGCAAGCCATTCCCTGGCCAGCATCTTCTCCATTCCCACCAAAATAGGTACCCCATGCTAATTGCGGGTCGATGACCAACGTACCTTTATAATCACTAACCTTAAAAGAAAGGGTGTTGTGATTTAATGCAAATTGTGAAGTAATAACTTTCTTACTGTTTTGTTCATAAGCGTAAAGTTTCAGTTCGCTTACATCTCCCATAGGGGTGATAACCTTTATGTTTCCATCGGTATGAGCAATGTCAGTAGCACCATTGTATTTTATTTTTATGTCGCTTACATTACCACCCGGGCGCACTATAAAATCATACTCTAGTTTATTATCTTTTATGTAAAGCACCCAATCAATAAAGGGGTAAATATTTTTGTAAGTTATTTTGTTATAGGCGCATACAACAGCGTTATCCGTATGCAGGGCTACCGTGTGGTAATTTTCGTAGTAGCTTTGCTTATTTTCTGCAACAGGCTCTGCATGAGGGTTTGAGCCTTGTAGCTCAACATCAAGGCGATACATAGTGTAGATGGTTGGTGTGGTGTCTGCCGCTCTGCCTCTAAAGGGGAGATGTTGTCTGTCCTTATTAATTTGGGTAAGCCTCTTTAGGGGTTTGGGGTTTTTACTAAATTGGTAGTGGAGTTGTCCGTTTCCTATAAATACACTTATTCCCTTGCTGGCTATTTTATATTGTATGTCGTGCCTGGCATTTCCGTATTGGTCAGTAATTTGTCCTTTGTTTTCTATAAAGGATAGATTGGTTTTTGTGAATTGCTTTTCTTTTGCGTCTATGGTATTTTGAGCATAAGCACTTACGTTTATGATTAAAATTGATAAAATAGAAAGGAAATGTTTCATGGCAATATTGTAATAAAATTATCGGGTAAAATTCTAAACGGCTGTTATTCTGATTCCTTTCTGTAGTAGTTATAAAAAACAACTATGTACCGTTAGCGATAATAAAGATAGTTAGGTAATGACAAATTTTCGGGAAATTATTTTTTGTTGAAAATTATTTGATCGCAAACAGTTGTTGCTATTAATACAAACAAAATGCCCGCCTTTTAATAAAAAGCGGGCATATACTCTTAATGAAGTCTGCAACTTTAATTATTTTATATCCGGATGCGGCGGAGGTACATTTGAAGACCCTGATTCATCCACATTTGCTGAGCGGTAAGTAACGATATTCTCATCACCTGCTTCACCGTATTTGAAGATAAAGCGATCGCGGCTGATGTTGTTTTTTTCGCTCATGTACTCAATGATTGCATTTACATGCTCCCATGAATGTTGTTCTTTTATTTTGCTGCCGCTGCCACCGCCAATGATAACCACTTTACATAGCGGGCTTGACTGCATTTGCGCTGCAAGCACAGCCAGTTGCGCTTCCATACCGGTACTGATATGGTTTGAATTGCTGGTGAACAGGATAGTGCCTGCGCCTATGCTGCCGCATGTGCCGCTCTTGCCGCCTGTACCCATCAGTTCTTTACAGCCATCAGGGCATGGACATTTACCTACGCCATCCGCATCTACCGGCTGGCACTCTGTAGGTGTTATCAGTTGCTTATCCTTATAGTCCGGTACGCCATCGCCATCCGTATCCAATGGGCAGCCATGCGAGTCAACGGCTACGCCTTTAGGAGTTTTGGGGCATTTGTCAAACTGGTCAGTGATCCCGTCATTGTCTTCGTCAGGTAATACCGGGTTAGGCAGTATCATGTGACGCGGGTAAGAAAGCTCGCTGTAAGCATGGTCCAGCGGATTGATCCAATAGAGTGGTTCAACAGATTTCTTTTTAGTCTTCAGGTTATAGTTAACGCTGAAGGAAAAATAATTGATAGCGTCAGTAACGCGCCCGGTGGCTACCGTATTGCCTAAAGGCTTGCCGTAAATGGTCCCGTCAAGGTAACCATCGGAAGGAAAGGTATAGCGGTCTTCCAACTGGATGTTGAACTTTTTGTTGATTTTGTATTGAACGCCTGCCCCTATGCTTGGAGCGAAATCAAGCGTTTTATGATCGAGTATTTGACTACCGCCGCCATTATCTGCGGGGCTTTCATAAGTCTTGTCCATTTTGCTATGGAGCGCTTTCCGGATGGTTTTATTTGATGCAGTGGGATCAGGTACAATACCTGTGGTACCACCAAAAGTATAAGGTTGATAATTACCATCCAGCGCATTGACGCGCGTTTTGTAGCCCAATGCTCCTATACCTGCATAACCAAAGAAAGCTACGGAATTGCGTGCATGGTGAAAGTTTATGTTGTAGGCATTGAACATAAGATCCAATGATAACTGGGAAGCTTCCATCCGTGTTGATCTGTAAACCGAATTGGCAGGATTAGCAGCAGTAGCGTATTGGCGTGGGGTATATCCAAAGTTGGTGTATGGCGCATCATAACTGGTGGTAGGCTGTAAGTCCATGTTTTTGCCTACGCCATATATGTATTGCATCCGCATAGAGAAAATATAACCTAAAGACTTGCGCACATTTACATTAAGGCCTCCGCCACCTTTATGCCACAAAATGGTGGAAGGTATGTTCCCTATGACATTATAAAGACCAAGGCCGGCGCCAATTTCCCATTGGTTACGGGGTTTAGGAGGAAATATTTCCTGATGATCTATATATTTGTGAAATTGTTTGCTGCGGAATTTAGGATAATAGGCAGAGTCTAAAACGTCATAATTCTTGCCTCTGTAAGTCATATCCCGGTTCGACCATTGAAGTGATGGCGCAGGAGTTTGCGAATTTTGAGGTGCGCTTTCCTGTGCAAAAAGAGGAAGCCCTGAAATCATAAAGAATGCGGCAAATAATAAACGCTTTAAATAAAACATAGTTCGTGTATTGATATTTAACATTTTTGTAAATTGAAAAATACGAGGTAAAGGTATATAGGAGCGCCTCAAAAAACAAAAGTGAAAGCAAATAAACCAATAATTTCCTAATTTTATTGTGTATCAATCATTGTGCCAATAAAAATATTTGAGGTGATTAAAATTCTTATTTCGACTTTTACATTTAACAGGACCCCCGGAATTATAAATGGAATTGGTAAATAGAGTAATAGGCGCTGAATTATCATTGTTTGAAAAGAAGTTTGCCGATCGTGTAAAAAGTACGAATCGCCTGCTTGACCGCATCATGCAGTTTATCATCAAACGCAAGGGCAAGCAGATGCGGCCTATGTTTGTATTCCTTTCGGCTAAAATAGCAGGGGAAATAAATGAGGCCTCTTACCGTGCCGCTTCACTGATAGAGTTATTGCATACGGCCACCCTTGTGCATGATGATGTTGTGGACAATTCCATGAAACGTAGAGATTTTTTCTCGATCAACGCTTTGTGGAAAAATAAAATTGCCGTACTCGTGGGCGATTATCTGTTATCCAAGGGCCTGCTCCTATCTATTGATAACGGGGATTACAAGATACTGGAAATAACATCCAGGGCCGTCAAAGAGATGAGCGAAGGTGAATTGCTGCAAATGGAGAAAGCCCGGAAATTAGACATAGACGAACAAATATATTTCGACATTATCCGCGCTAAAACAGCTTCCCTGTTATCTTCAGCATGTGCAGCAGGAGCTTATTCGGCTACTTCAGATATTGCTGTTTCTGAAAATTTCCGGTTGTTTGGCGAAAAAGTAGGTATCGCCTTCCAGATAAAAGATGATCTTTTCGACTACGGCCAGGATAATATCGGCAAACCAACTGGCATTGACATCAAGGAAAAGAAAATGACGCTTCCGCTCATATATACCCTGCAACATGCAGACTCCGCAACCAAGCGGAGAATTATATATATAGTGAAGAATAAAAGTACAGACAGGGCCAAAGTAAATGAGGTGATAAAACTGGTACAGCAATCTGGCGGGATAGCGTATGCAGAAGAAAAAATGAAACAATACCAGGAAGAAGCCCTCCGGATTTTACATACTTATCCTGATACCCCTGCAAGGCAGGCAATGGAAGAGTTAGTGAATTATGTGATCAACCGGAAATATTGATTGGAAAAGTCAGGTTATCCCGAAAATCCTTTCGGGGATGTCGCGATACACAGGTGTCCCTCACTTTAAAAGTGAGGACACCTACTTCACACCCAACAACTGTAACAAAAAAATATTTCCTCCATAACCCAACCATAGCTTTCCTTTTTACGTCTTATTATAAACAAAAGGTTAAAGATTTCGAAAATATTCCATAAAAAATTTGGTAGAATCAGAATTTTTAACTTTTTTGCATCACAATCAATTCACTAAAATTTTCTTCTATAGCAAAAACTTCTACTTAAAAACCAAATACAACGTATGGCGTGATTATTTACGTAACGTTTAAACCAGGTAGAAGTTATGCAGCTATTCCATCTTTCAGATGCCGAACTGATTCATGAATATATTCATGGACAGGAACATGCCCTTGAGGTACTTATCAACCGGTATAAGGACAAGGTATATACCTCTGTTTATATGCTTGTAAAGGATAAGTACCTGGCAGAAGACATTTTCCAGGATACCTTCCTGAAAATAATTAAGACCATAAAAGACGGGCGCTATTCCGAACAGGGGAAATTCCTTCCCTGGGCTATCAGGGTAGCACATAATCTGTGTATGGACCATTTTCGCCGCACGAGGAACCAGGTTCTGGTTACTATGCCCGATGGTCAGGATATATCCGTCCTGTTTGGCGCCGGTGATATGGCGTCTGATGGTATTGAGAAACGCCAGGTGCATGACAGCGTGAGAAAGCTGGTAGAAGAACTGCCGGAAGAACAGCGCGAAGTAATTGTGCTGCGCATTTACGCCGACCTTAGTTTTAAAGACATATCCGGCCTTACAGGAGTGAGCATAAACACCGCACTGGGACGCATGAGGTATGGCCTTATTAATCTGAGAAGGATGATCACAGAAAAGCAATTGGTTTTGCGTTAAGATTTTTTGTAATTTTGCCATATGTCACAACTACCCCGTTTTTTTTATAACGGCACCCTGACCGAAAACAGCATAGTTTCTTTAGACGCGGATACTGCAAAGCATCTCTGGCAGGTATTGCGTATGCAATCCGGAGATAAAGTAATGCTGACGGATGGCAAAGGAACATTAGCTGAAGGCCGCATACATGTTGCTGAACGGCATAAATGTAGTATATCCATTGAAAAAGCATCTATTTATGCCCGGCAGGGTAATGTATTGCACCTTTGCGTGGCATTTACCAAAAACAACAGCCGCAATGAATGGCTGCTGGAGAAAGCCACTGAACTGGGAGTAGCTTCGATTATCCCGGTATCTACTGCCCGCTCAGAAAAAACACACGTAAGGAATGACCGGTGGCAGAAGATATTACAGTCGGCCATATTGCAGTCTCAGCAAAATTACCTGCCCGTGCTCGCAGATATTATGCCCTTAGAGGAAGTTTTGAAATTGTATGCTCCTGTTCCTCAAAAATTTGTGGCGCACTGCATACCTGATATGGAAAAACAACCGCTGCATAAAATGTTAAAACCTTTCCCGGAGTCCATTTTATTGATAGGCCCGGAAGGGGATTTTACCCGGGATGAAGTAAATTTGTGTGTAGAGAATGGGTTTTTGCCAATATCGCTCGGAACGCAGCGGTTGCGTACCGAAACAGCGGCAATAACGGCGGCGGCTTATTTTAATGTGGTTTATGATGGCGAAATTTAGAAGTTTATTAATAATAGTTGGTTTTATATTTTTTAGTCTTGGCGCATCTTCACAAAGTATGAAGCTGGGCCTGCTGGTTTATAATGGCGGCGGCGACTGGTACGCTAACCCTACTTCACTTAAAAATCTGGCCGCCTTCTGCAATGAGCAACTGCACACCGGCTTCGATCTCACCGAAGCGCATGTAGAGGTTGGCAGCCCCGAAATCTTTAATTACCCATTCATTCATATGACCGGCCATGGCCGCTGGGCGCTGAGTGACGCCGAGGCGCAAAACCTGCGGAAATACCTTGAAGGCGGCGGATTCCTGCACATAGACGATAATTACGGCCTCGACCCTTATGTGCGCCCCGCGCTGAAAAAGGTTTTCCCCGAACTGGAGCTGGCAGAACTGCCTTTTTCCTATCCCATTTATCACCAGAAATTCAATTTCAATAACGGCCTTCCCAAAATCCACGAACACGACAACAAGCCCCCTAAAGGCTACGGCCTGATTTATAAAGGACGTTTAGTCTGCTTTTACAGTTATGAAACCGACCTTGGAGATGGCTGGGAAGATTTTGACGTGCACCGCGACCCCCCCGAAAAGCACATAGCCGCCCTGCAAATGGGCGCCAACCTCGTTCAATATGTCTTTACTAATAATCCGGTGACACCTTAGGCTTTTTGGAATTTGTAATTGGGAATTTGTAATTGGGATTGTTTTCTTATTAGTGTATTCCCGAATTTTGAATTGCGCAATTCTAGTTTGATTTTTTTATTTTTTTGATTATTGCGCAGTTTCATATTGTAAATCAATTAGTTAGTGAAATTAAGTGCTCAAATTCTTGCGCATTCTTTGCGCATCGTTGCGCTTTTTTTGCGCTCATATTGCAATTGTACGAACTATGATTTTTGCCATTCGGTAAACTCATGGTGACAAATTTGCCATTCGGTAAACTTACAATGACGTCTTTTCAATTTATTGATTATCATGCTGCTATATTTTGTAGTACAAGACCATATTTTGCTGCTTCCTTTTTAAGAAATGCAATCTTTTTCGCTTCTTGCCTGGCTGTATCT
>CAISOH010000072.1 GCA_903887005.1 uncultured Bacteroidota bacterium
AATAGTTTAAAGCCTTTGTGCGTTTGATGATCTGATTGAATACCGGAGTAAAACCATAACGGCCCGAAGTCTCAAAAGCCAGTCGGGGAATGATAGTGAACCCATGTTTGAAACGAAACATAGGGCCGGGATCAAATAATAAGTTACTCATTTTACTGCTGCCATTTCCAAAGGTTATCGTAGGAGTAATTTCGTAGCTGAAACCAAACTTTTCACTGTACAGAACATTTACACCAGTGGGAAAACCAACCCTGGTAGTATTGCTGAAATTGGTGGTAGTTGTGTTTTTGTCAATAGCAACAATTGGAAAGATCAAACTTAAATAACCTATTACTTTTGGATAAGTTGGTTGCAGCGGTTGAGATTGAGAAAAGGATTGTTTTGAATTTAACAGGCTGGAAAGGAGAATAACGAGAAAGATGATTGGTTTAAAATTGCAGGTATATTTTGTTTTAGTGCAACGTAAGTATTTTGTCATGTTATTTTTTGTTTTAGGAGATGCTTTTAAAAACCTCAGATATCTTCTCCGAAAGAATTTGCAAGGTTAAGTTGATTGTTTCAAGATGCGTGCGGAAACTCAATACAGCTAGTCGGATGGTAAACCTGTCATTTACTATGGTGGAGCTCAGGAACACCCTGCCATCTTTCTGGACTTCCTCCACCAGTTTTTTATTAAAGCTGTCAGTGTCCATATCCTTAGGAATATACCGGAATGCTACTACAGAAAGCTCAGGATAATTAAGCACTTCATAACCGGGTATTTTTGAGATCTGGTCATGAAAGTATCTTGCCAGCAATAGTTTTTCTGTTAAGGCAGCACGGAAGCTTTTGACGCCGTGCAACTTTAGTGGCATCCATAACCGCATACCGCTGAAGTGCCGCGTCAGTTCAGGAGATACTTCCGCAGGAGATATTTCATCAACCGATGCTTTGGCATCCTGCATATAGTTGGCGGTATAGTATTGGGATTTGGCAAGATGCGCTTTATCACGAACGATCAGCGCGCCCGATCCGTAAGGAATAAATAGTCCCTTATGGGGATCCATCACAATGGAATCAGCTTTCTCCATTCCTTTTATTCTTTGTTTTATTTCATCGCAAAGCATAAAGAAGCCGCCATAAGCAGCGTCAAGATGGAACCAGAGATTGTATTTTCCGGCAATGTTACCAATCGCTTCTATTGGATCAATTGCCCCTGTATCGGTGGTGCCCATGGAAGCAATGATAAGAAATGGTTACATCCAGAACAATGGTAGTTATATTCAATTGGGTATTGTTTTTTCAATCAATCATCCCCGTCGCTATCCTCATCATCAGAATCGTTCGAAACTTTTTCATCATCGCTGGTAGTATTTGTGTCCTCTTTTTCCCCATCGGTAGTATTTGAATAATTTATTATTTCCATTTCATCGTCAATTGAATTTTCATCTCTCTCTATTTCATGGGATGTATTTCCCCGAATATCAACTAACTCTTGTAGTGTAATTTGCTATGTAAAAAGATTGTTTTGATTGCTGCTTATTAAGTGGTTCAACCTTATCGTCAGTTAAGATATATTGAACTAACTTCTCGACATTCCGAGATGAGATGCTTTTAATAATCATGAGCTACAGTTTTTGAAGCAACTCAATAAGTGCTTCTTTATATGATGGTGTATCTCGGACAATCTCCTTAATCAATTGTTCTATTGTTTTTGGGTTGTTTAGTTGGCTGATATAAGTTCAATGTTCCCGGTTTAAGTTGAGAAGGCCGGGGAAAAGACGAACTTTTTTATGGAGGATTTGGAGAGGTTTCAATAATATCATATATTTACTTTCTGTATCGGCAAATATAATTGTTATTCAATCAGTCATAGATTTAATTATTATTTATAATAAATATCTGCTTAAAATGCTTTTAGTTGTTCCGTAAATATAAAAATGATTCCCTTATCGCTTGATCGTCTTTATCGCTTCTTTTTGCTTGCCGCTATAGCGGTATATGAGCTTGCTGATGGTGCCCTGCTCATCTTTTACAAACTCCACGGTCTTGCCACCATCCGCCTTATAGAGCAGCGGATTGCTGCTATCCGGCTGCAGCAGGATAATATCCTGGCTGGTAGCCTGCGCATACAGCGCCGCCCCCATGTGTGTGATCAATACCGAGAATACAGGGTCCGTTACATACTCGCCTATGAAAGGCACATAAGGCTCCGGCTTTTCGATTATCTTTTTTGGCTCAGCGACTATCAGGGGGTGTGCCTTTCGCTCTGCTGTGGCTATACTGTCCTCCTCGTCCTGTCTGGCTATGGCCTTTTCCTCTGCCCTGGCATCTGCCTCTTGCTCTGCAGCCATATTGTCCGCTACGGGCAACTTGTAGTTAGCATCATACAAGCACCTTACTATGTTATGCGCTATTACTTTGCTTTCCGCTATGGGTGCGGTCCTGTTCTGCAGCAGCACTACCAGCACATCATCGCTCAGCTGCCGCACTATATAGCTGCTGAAACCGCTGATCACCCCGCCCTGCTCCAGAAATTTCTTCCCGAACAGATGCTGTATATCCCAGCCCCAGGCATGCTCATACTTTAGCGGCACGTAGCCTACATCCTGCCAGTCCTGCGGCATCAGCACGTAGCTCATCAGCGCTTTGTGCCACTTCTGCAGGTCATCAGCAGTAGTGTAGGCATCACCGCCGCCATAGCTTAATGAAGAGTCTATTATTGTTGCTTTCTTCAGCACACCGCCGGCATCTGCAGTATATCCCTTCGCTTTATGCTCGTTTTTCATGTTAACAAAGTCAAAGCCTGAGTGATACATACCGCATACCTGGAATATCTTCGTCTTAATCTGATCTTCGAGGTTCCATTTGGTAATGGTCTCTACTATATAGCCAAGTACCGCAAAATTGGTATTGGTGAACTGGTACTTTTCCCCCGGCTCAAAGGAAAGCGGCTTGCTCTTAATGATGCTCATCAGGCTATCCAGTGCCAGGCTTTTAGTACCATCACCCATTACTGCTGCATCGCTGGTGTAGTCATATAGCCCCGATGTCTGCGTGAGCAGGTGCCGTATCGTTATCCTGTCACCGTTGGGAAAGTCCGGTAAATACTTGGACACCTTTTTATCCAGTCCCAGCTTACCCTGGCTGTCCAGCAGCAGCATAAGCTCTGCGGTAAACAGCATGCTCAGCCCTCCCACCTGGAATATAGTGCGCTCATCATTGGGTATCTTTTTCTCTATATCCTGGTAGCCATAACCCTTGGTAAGCACGGTGCCACCCTTGCGTACTATCAGTACAGTTCCATTGAAATGGCCGTGCACCACATAGAATTTCATCAACTTATCCAGCTTGTCTTTAGCATCTGCCGCAACCTTGAAGTGCGCAGCAAACAGTAGTACAGCTAACAATATGGCTATTTTACGGATGAAGGCTGATGTCATAAAAAGATAACGGGTAGGAATTGAAAATAATACAATAGGCTGCATTTGTAAAAGTATGATTAATGCGGAAACAGAGGAACTAATTGAAGGATTAAGTTATTTACAGCGAACATTTATAACACCGAATATTAGTTAATCAAATCATAGTTATATCCTCATCCACTTGATGCTCTACCTTATTTGTACCTCGCATATCTGAAACCATTGCCAGTATTGATAAGTTACTTTTTAGTATCGGGAGGTAAACAATATAATATTCGTTCATTTCTCCACTTGTACTCCCTGACGTAGAAATTTTCTGGTCGGCCCTTTCATATTTTACTTCTTATACCCTGCAACAGTCAAAATCCATTCCCTTACAGTCTGCTCATTGCCGTTCTTGTCCTTTGTAATCTTCTCATAAACTGACTGAGGTAATTGAACCGATACACGAACCGACTGTTCCCGGTGCTCAACATTATACTTAATTGGTCGCTTGACCACAACTTCCCTAGTTTTTACTGCTTTTGCCATAATTACAAAGCTACTCACTATTTTAAATAGTGTGCAACTATTTCATGATTAAATTGGTCTATTGCCTATCGAATGTGGACAAATAAATGTGCAACTAATTACAATTAGTGTGCATTGTATTGTATCTTTGTATTCTAAACAACGACAAAAAGATAGAATATGAGAAATCAAGCGACAAACTAGAAGAGGAAAATTTCTTTTTAAAGAATCAGAACTATTAATCAATACTAATCACTTTTTAAATGAATTGAATTTTTCATTAAGACGGTACTCCGAAGAATTAAAGCAGTCTGATTGGAATGACGAATTATGGAATAATTTTAGAAGAAAAATGCAATTTATCATCTATAATTGTGAAGCCAATTAAAATAAGTTATACCAAGTCATTTTGAACAATACAGAAACTAAATAAAACTTGTAAAAATTGTAGTGGTGGCATTTTTTTGAAAAAAGGTTGCAAATAAGGTAGCATTTTTTAAGAAGTTCATAGATTAGCATACAATTAGCAAAATCAACCAATTTCACACATAAAAAAGGGAGCCGAAGCTCCCTGATACTGCATTTTAAAGAATATTTTTGTAAAACGAAATCAATTCAATGCATAAAAAAAATAGAATCACCTGGTTTTTCACCACAATTATTTTCATTGCTATGTCTCCAGTTAATTTAAAGTCTCAGACACTTCGAACCGTTCCAAACGTTGATATTAATAAATATTCAGGTAAATGGTATGAGATTGCATCCTATCCACAACGGTTTCAGAAGGGTTGTCATTGTACTACTGCTGAATATACTTTAAGCGAAAAGGGCTATTTAATTGTAGAAAATAGATGCAATAGGGGCAGCGTTGATGGTAAACAATCTTATATAAAGGGGAAAGCATTTGTTGAAAAAAACTCAGGTAATTCAAAATTGAAAGTTCAATTCTTTTGGCCCTTAAGAGCAAAATATTGGATAATTGACTTGGCTGATGATTATAGTTATGCTGTCGTAAGCCATCCAAGTAAAAAGTACTTGTGGATACTTTCAAGGACACCCAAAATGGACGATTCTGTGTATAAACAAATCATTTCAAGATTGAAGGAAAAAGGCTTTGATGTCGAGAAACTTAAAATTACAAAGCAAATTTAAGAACTACTTTTTCTTTTAAACCTAATACCTAAAATGGGCCATGGCGGCGGTTTTGGTGGTGGTTTTTGCTTACAACTGTCAATTGTTCTAAGCATTAATCAACATCATAAATTTTATAAAACTCAATCCGGTGTTGACATAGGTCTGTATATGTTTATTCTCAAAATAATATTTCGGTTTGTGTGCGCCCAACTTGACAGACAAGGGTTTCAGCGGTTTTACCTTTAGAACCCTTTTTTATTTGCACAAGATTTGTACAAGAAATTTTGGGCAGATTAAACAATAAAAAAGTTTTCGAAAATCCTAATTCATAAAAAGTGAGCTTCCCATCCCGTGTACTGGATATTTGCTGCTATGAAAAAATATCTAACTCAACCTGTTTCCTCTCCTTCCCATATTTCTTTCGTGAAAGCGCCATCACTTCATCTTTGTTTGATATTGCTTTGTCTTTTGGCGGAATAGTGACAGCACTAAATGGGATAAAGTCAAATTGTTGGGGGATTAATTATTTAAGCATAGATGTTGGATAGCCTAAAGAGGAGAAAGCTATCCTGATTTTTCAAATTTGCTATTTTCAAAAAGGTATATGACCTTTACCCAATAAAGCACATTGACTTTTTAACTTATTCACCTTTTAACCAATTAACCCGTTACCCAATTAAATTTCAACTTAACGAATGCACGAAATAGAGCCTTTTTACAACTGGCTGCACTTGTATAATGCAGAAGAGGATGAGCAGTCGCCATTTTATGGTGTGGAGCATAGCGAATTTGTATTTTCCAATACGGTTTATAATTATTACATACATCCCCAATGGGATGAATTTGGGTCAAGGACGTTGTATCTGAAGGTTTTGTTTGTGGATTATGAATTGAGCTATACCATCATTGAAATGATAGGGGAATGGAATGATGCGGTGGAGAATGACATTATGCAGCTAAAGCGGTCGGTAATAGACCTGATGATAGCCAAGGGCGTTAGTAAGTATATACTGATCTCGGAAAATGTGCTTAATTTTCACAGCAGCGATACTGACTATTATGAAGAATGGATGGAAGACATAAAAGATGATGGCGGCTGGATCGTATCCATAAATATGCCCGAACAAACACAGTACGATTTCCACCGCTCCCACATTGACCGTTACATAAAACTGCTTGAAAGCAATAACTGGCGCACCTTTCAGCCGCATGATTTTTTTCAGTCTATAGATAACCAGATGCTGAGGTTGTATTAAATACTACCAATTGCCAACCGAAAACTATACTGCAAAGAGACGAAATGTTATATTAAGACTGAAACGCAGGAGGCGCAAAGGAATTCGCAAAGAGGCGCAAAGCTCATTTTTACAAGCTAATTTTTTATTACTAACCAGTAATGTCATTAACTTAATGAACGAAATAGCAATTACCTTAGAATATTTCGCACCTTCAGGCTTAAGTTAATTCTGCTTTGAATGTTCAGCATCCAATATTAAAGCTTTGATGGCATGTTATTTTTACTAAGAAATTTATTACTTTTATTTTGTCATCTTTTCTAAGATCAGTTTTATAAAACTAATTTTATGCGAACCAGAATTTTATTAATAACCGCAATAATTGTTATTGCCATGGCGTCATTTACAAATCATACCGGGTTGACCGTTACGAGCGTTAGTTTTAAGAATAATGGCTTGATACCGACAAAATTTACCTGTGAAGGGGAAGATATAAATCCGGCATTGCAAATCGGAAATATACCTTCCGGGGCAAAATCACTTGCTTTAATACTTCAGGATCCTGATGCGCCAATGAAAGGCGGTTTTACACACTGGGTAATGTGGAATATGCCCACCGATGGCGCTATTCCTGAAAACTATAAAGGCGCTGAACAAGGCATGAACAGTGCAAGAAAAATGGGGTATTATGGTATGTGCCCGCCTTCCGGAACACACCATTACCTTTTTAAGGTGTACGCGCTCGACACAAAACCGGAACTTCCCGTCAGTACAGATAAAGCCGCCCTTGAGATGGCAATGAAAGGGCACATCCTGGCAGAGGGAGAGTTAACTGGCTTGTACAAAAAAGTAAAATAAAAGACCAAAAACCGGTATTGAGACTTCTCTCATTAAAATTTGCCCGATTGACATCATACATATTGCGGTTGAAAAAAAACAGTGATGACACCCGTTTAAACAATTGCATGAAGGCTTTGGGGTATCATTCTTTTAATTTTTCAAACTTTCGCATTTTCACATTGCTCACATTTTCACATTAACAACATGGCCTGGGAAGAAAAAGATAATTCGCTGTATTGCAGTTTTAAGTTCAAGGACTTTGGCGAAGCATTTTCATTTATGACTCATGTGGCGCTGATTGCAGAAAAACAAGACCATCACCCTACGTGGACAAATACCTGGAACAAGGTGGAAATATGGCTCTCCAGCCATGATAAAGGAAATGTAATAACCGACAGAGATAGAAAACTAGCTGCAGCTATTGATAAAATAATTTCAAAAGATTATTTCTACTTTAACAGGTTAAAAATAATAAGAAAAATCGGATAAAAAGCTTGGTTGTTTCGTTTGATTGTTTTATATTTGTTATTCATAAAACAATATAAACCATACGATAAAACATAGCAAATGACAATTTCAGAAAGTACCCCGGAGAGGAATGCCGGTTTAAAAAATTTCTTTCTGGCCGGGAGTTGTTCCGGACACAGACACATCATCACCCTGAGTTAGCACTCCAATATGCAAAGGGTTTGTTTCAAGCACAAAA
>CAISOH010000073.1 GCA_903887005.1 uncultured Bacteroidota bacterium
CAGCAAAGTTTCATGATGCAATCACGACCTTTTTTCAAAATATCAACCAAAATAATAAAGCCGATCTCCATAAGCTGCTAACACTCAAATTCCAATTCTTTGATAAAAACATTGCACATTCTTATGCGGCGTGAAGTATAACACTGAATTTATCCCACTTTCCTGAAGCGTTTTTCTTCCATTTATAGCCTAGATCAAACTGTTTTAATATTTCCGGATCATTTATTGGAATCTTTGCGCCAAAGGGCGGATTGGTAAATATTAAATCAAACTTTCCCCTTGCGTCATCAAATTCAAAGGGGAACTTTTTATCAGGACTTTTCTTTACGCTTTTTACGACAGCCTGTTTTACTTTTTCTAACTCAGCTTGGTTATCTCCTTTTGGATAAGCTAGCGAATTGATATGAAAGATATTAGCATGACCATCTCCCGCCATTACCATATTCATTCTCGCGGCTTTTCTTAAATCGGGATCGAAATCGAATCCGAACAAATATTGTTCTGCATATTCCTTAACAAGTTTGTTGACTTTGGGACTATTCATTTTTTCCTGAAGCCAAGGACCTTCTAACTCAGGGTACAGACGTTTTGTGATCTTCCTTCTGACATGGTCTAATACCATAACTAAGAATCCACCAGAACCACATGCAGGATCAAGAACTCGTTGATTTTCATCTGGATCAAGCATATCAACCATGCATTTTACAATGTTCCGTGGCGTAAAGAACTGCCCGGCTTCTTGCTTCAATGTATTAGATACGATGGTTTCATAGGCCATGCCTTTTACATCTATCTTGGCATCCAAAAAAGAGTACTTCGCTAATTCAGAGGCAATATATGCTAGTCCTTTATCTGTAAGGTTTATTCTCTCATTACCGTCAAAGACTTCGGAAAATAACTCATCTTCTTTTAGTTTATTGAAAATACTTTTGATCCTTTTAGCGACCTTTGCCCGGCCTTCATCAGTATTTTGTTCTTTAACACCAACCCAAAATTCTCTTCTATAAGATTCTCCGGTCTCTATGCAAATGAATTTGCGCTTCTCATCATAAATTTTGCAGAAGATAAGATTCAGCAATTCCCAAAACGCAGTTTTTTTCATCCCCTCATTCCCATAAATGTAGTCATGGCAACGCTTAAATACACGTATCAGAGAATCGTTTGCCGGTGTTCTGGCAATCATTTTATCAGAGCGGTCAAGGTCTTCAATAGTTTGCCCTTCTCCCGGAAAATCAGATAAATCCTCATATTCTATATTGCCAAAATCATCCTGTGATTTTTGGAGAAACTGATAGGTAAGTCCGTTTGTCCATAAGCCAAATTCACAATTTTCAAGCGCATTTAATGCATTCTGCAGGGTTGCTTCCAGCCCATTCTTTTTATCGGTTTCTTTTATTTTTTCATCCTGAATAATTGTAATTCTGTTTATGAATTCTTGTTCATGTGGTTTACCTGCTTCAAATACCACAAGATCAATTTTCTGCTTTTTTGCTTTGCCGGTCTCAGCATCATAACCGATGATACTAAAGTCCCGCTGCATATCAGTAATATCAAAGCCGTACTCTTCATTCAACATGCGTATTACTGACTGTAGCGTTACCTCTTTGGGTTTAGATGGTTTAATGTCCCCGGTAAGTAAGCATACAAGCTGGTTGTCTTCTAGTACAACCTCTTCTTGTTCTTCAATAATAGTTTCTTTTTTAGTAGCGCCCATATAGTTTTATGCTTTTAGTACAATGGCTTTCTCCCAATAGAAGAAGGCTTCTGGATTTGATTTTTTTAGTTTGTTTAGCCAATTATATTCAGGGTTAATGATGGTTACATCTTTTACCTGTTCCGGTGATTTGATTTTTTCCGGTTGTATTAGTTCTTCTCCTTTCAGCAGCAGGCTTAAATAAGCAATCTTGCCAGCGGCAGTAATCGCTTCTTCAATTTTAAACCTGTTAATAATGAAGTTGGTAATGTTCGTAATGCCTTTCAATAGGTGCTTGTAGTCTTCGTCGGCTGCGTTTCTGGCTGCAAGTTTCAGACAGGCTTCAATCGTATCATCTAATACCTGTTCAAAAGTCAAGTCAAGTTTTCGGTATAGGAGTTCTTCCTTTACTACTTTTTGATAGCTAGCCTTTATCAGTGGTATATCTGATATCTGGTCAAAAAGGAATCCAAGATCATACAATTGCTTAATGATTTCAACCGGTCTCCCTTTTGTGTATAGGATACCTGTTGTTTTGGGTGCGAATGCAGTTAACTTATCTCCTAGGATGCTATCATAAGTCGGTATTTCAACCGCTATTGTTTCACCTTCATTTTTCAACCAGTTATGCTCAATAGGATAGTTTACTGTTTTAGGGTAAGGATTTGCCGCATGGAGCACGTCAAGGAGTATTGGCTCTTCTCCAAAACTGTTATCAATCTTACTCGTGTAGTATACTTTATAGTGTGATACCGGTGCTTCTGGAGCGTTTTTCCGGTCATTGTCAGATTCCCATCTTGTAAAAACGCCCTTTGCTACAATTTTTTCGAGTGCAGCGGTAATATCAGCCTCACTTTGTTCAGTTATTATATCAATATCGATAGAAAACCGTGTTGGTGTTGGGCTGGTAAGTAACAGGCAAGTCCCACCTTTAAATACCAAATTTAGATTTTCAGCCTTAAGTTGTTCTAATAGAGAAAGGGCATAGATCACCTTTTCGATCATTTTGGGATCTATTTTCTTCCCAAGCTTAGTTCTTAAACTTTGAATCCAATCAACAGAATATGTCTCTACTGTAATCATTGCAATATTTTGGCAATTATTGTTTTATTTTGCCGTAGTTTTATATAGTAATTCATTTAGTTTTTCAAGCTGACTTCTACGCCTGGCGTATCGTTTTAGCTTGTTTACATTGATATTATACTTTGAGAATGCAGTTTTGTATATAAACTCAAGTTCGTCTTGTTGGGCTGCAAACAAATCTTTGTCCGCAATACAGTCAACTAGTAATTTTTCAAAGGATGCTAATGTTACTCCATCCTGCTCTAATAATGGAGCTTCCGTAATTAGTGGCTTGATTATTATTGCCTCATTAAAATTGGATATATACCTATTGAATATTTCTTCTGTTGGATTTAGGAAGACTTTCTTACTAATATCTGTCATTGTATTAAAAACAGATTCGGCGGCATCTTTTTCAACCTCTATCACGAGATAGTATTTAAAAGGTTGATGTAGCATCATTGAGTTAAACCACCTGCTATCCCACACACATATTTGTAGATAAGGAAACTCCTTTTTGACTTTATTGTAATATCGCTTAAGAGAATTAGAGATGCTCCACTGTACATTCTCTTTAACGTGGTAGCTATAAATCCCGTAGCCGGGACTCTGAATTAAGCCCTGCGATTTGAGTTTATGTAGCTTCCAACTAATTGATGTGTTGTTGACATCAGGATACTTTTTGTTGATGACATCAACAATTTCTCCCTTAGCCATGGAGCCATTCTTTTTTAAAGAATTTACAATGAATTCGTTTATTTCTGTCTCTGTCATTTTGAAATCATGCACAATGTAGATATTCAATTTAATAATGCAAAATTTTGGCAAAAAATAGATACAATTGCCATTCTTTAATAAAGTACTTGTGGGTATTAGTCATTGATTATCAACGCAATAATGGATTTGCTACTGACTTGAAATGAGCGTTCATATTTGCTTGAAAAGAGTTTAAAAACGAGAATTACAGACTAAATACCTTTGTATGCCAGAAATCTAAAAACATGGATAACATACATTTTACCCGTAAAGAACTATATGATTTGGTGTGGAAGGAACCATTACTTACCCTTTCAAAAAAATATGACATTTCAGACGTAGGACTGAGAAAAGTATGCATTAGGATGAATATTCCCTTACTCAAAGCAGGCCACTGGCAAAAGCTGCGGTATGGTAAAAAAAGTCCGGCGAAAGCACTTCCAAAGGATCATACAGGAGACGAGAAAATGATCTTAAGACTTAGACAAGAAGGAGAATCCATAAAAGGGCCAAGTCAGAAAAGCATACTATCTGAATTACAAAAAAAAAATGAAAGTGATCCTAAATTAGACATGCGAGTAGCGGAAAAGCTGACTAACCCGGATAAACTAATTGTTGAAGCAAGAAATAGCCTGACGGAACGAAGTAAGTATTTGAACAACGGATTGGCTTGGTGCTCTATTGATCACCTAAGTATAAAGGTATCTCCGGGAAATATAAGCCGGGCATTACGCTTTATGGATAAGCTCATAAAGGTTCTAAAAATGAGGGGGCATGAGGTATATGTACGACATGATTCTACTTATGTCGTTATAGAAAAGGAAGAAATAATGATTAGTCTTCGAGAGACCCTTAAAAGGGAGCTTGTTGACGACGGGCGTTGGAAAACTGCGAAAGACACGCCAACTGGATTATTGTGTCTTAAAATGGGTCGTTATAACGACAAGGAATGGAAAGATGGAAAGCAAACACTAGAAGAACAACTACCACAGATAATCGTAAGGCTCGAGACTGAGGGCAAACAACTACGAGAAAGGTCTTTGAGAAGGGAAAAGGAAAGACTCGAGCCGCAGGAAGCGGAACGTATCAGAAAGGAACTAGAAAAGAGGCAAGAAAAAGAATTGGAAGATTTTAAGGGGATTTTGCAGCAGGCTTCCCGATTGCATAAAGCTACTACCATAAGAACTTATATTGATAAAGTAGAAGCACATGCTGCTGAAAAGGGCAACGTAACTGAAGATATTGTGGAATGGTTGGCCTGGGCACGTAAAAAAGCAGACTGGTATGATCCCCTGATAGAATGCGAAGATGATTTACTATACTGGTCGCTGGATAAAAATGTGCAATGTTGGTTAAATTAAAAAAAAGTAAGCATCTTTGAAAAACCACTCTCAAAAGATGCTTACAAAATTAGAATTTGGTTCCGAAGAACTTGAATGG
>CAISOH010000074.1 GCA_903887005.1 uncultured Bacteroidota bacterium
AATATAAAATAATAATTTTTAAACCCTTGTTAAGTATCAACTTTTCATAGTTTCCGGCCTCATACAGATAATTTTGTATTTATTTACTGTTAAGCCATTATTACCGGATAGTTAAAAACCTGTGGGGAGAACGAATGTAAATGGGAAATTCAGAAGCGCAAAAGTTTTTTGATTTTTAAATTATAAGCCCTTTACTAACACCCTATACACCGGTTACCCACATAAAGTTCCGAAAATGAGGCGTATTTCCACAAAGTATTTCTATTACCAACGCAGAATTAACAGGTAGTACACATTATGATGTGGAAAAATGGTTTGTTAATGCATTTTTTTGAGAAGCTGCTTTTTGCTATTATCAAGGGTTATCTTTGCAAAAATTTAGTTTAAAAATGATCATTTCGTACCAATGGCTGTCAGCCTACCTGCCGGAACCCTTGCCAGTAAACGAATTAAGCAATATTCTTACTTCTATAGGCCTTGAAGTGGAGGCGGTTGAAGCTATGGAAAGTATTAAGGGAGGCCTTGAAGGGCTTGTAATTGGCGAGGTTTTGACGTGTGAGAAGCATCCGAATGCCGATAAATTGAGCGTTACAACAATAAATGTTGGCGGCGCTGAAACTCTGCATATCGTATGCGGAGCGCCTAATGTAGCCGCAGGCCAAAAGGTAATTGTAGCCCCTGTGGGCGCTATGGTACACCCTACAGAAGGGGAAGCATTCCTCATAAAAAAAGCCAAAATACGCGGTGAAGAAAGCGCTGGTATGATATGCGCTGAAGATGAAATCGGGCTTGGGGAAAGCCATTCAGGCATACTGGTACTCCCTGCTGATGCGGTTGTGGGTACTTTGGCGAAAGAATATTTCAATATTCCAAAAACGGATTTTGCCATACATATCGGCCTGACGCCAAACCGGTCAGACGCTAACAGCCATATAGGTGTGGCGCGCGATGTTTGCGCCTGGCTTACGCATCATCATGGGGAAAGATACAAAGTGTCATTGCCGGAGGTATCCCTGCCGGAAGGGCAGCCACAAGTGGTTGCCCCAACGAAAGTGAAAATAACCGCCACTGAAGCCTGTCCCCGTTATGCAGGTATCAATTTAAGAAATGTAAAAGTCGGCCCATCTCCGGAATGGCTGCAGCAAAGGCTGCAAACAATTGGTGTCCGGGCCATCAACAACATCGTGGACATTACCAACTTTGTATTGCATGAATATGGCCAGCCATTACACGCGTTTGACACGGATAAAATTACCGGTAATGAGATCCATGTGCAGTTTTTGACTGAAGGCGCCCTCTTCACCGGGCTTGAAGGGAAAGAAAGAAAGTTACAGGGTAATGACCTGATGATATGCGATGCGAAAGGGCCTTTGGCCATTGGCGGTGTTTTCGGCGGCCTGAACAGCGGTATTGGCGAGACAACAACAAATGTATTTCTGGAGAGCGCTTACTTCAACCCGCAACATATCCGCCGCACCTCTTTATATCACGGCTTGCGTACGGATGCCGCAACGCACTTTGAAAAAGGCGTGGATATAAATAATGTATTGCCCGCGCTAAAGCGTGCAGCGGCAATGATCATCGAAATAGCCGGTGGCGAAATAGCCTCGGAAATAACGGATGTATATCCGGCTCCATTAGCGTCTGCAAGCGTAACTGTATCCTATAATTACATACAGAAACTGAGCGGAAAAGCCTACCATAACCTGGCTATACAGGAGCTTTTGATCGCCTCAGGTTTTGAGATAACGCACGAAACAAATGAAGGGCTTACTTTACAGGTCCCTTCCAATAAAACCGATGTAATGCATCCTGCAGATATTGTAGAGGAGATATTACGCATTGACGGTTTAGATAATATCCGGATCCCCGGGAGGCTGAATATTGCACTCACAAAGGCGTTGCCAAACGACAGAGTTATTCGGGAGCGTATGGCCGGATTACTTTGCGGCATGGGCTTACAGGAAATTGTCACTAACTCGATTGTAAACAGCAGATATTATCCTGAACGTACGGATCTTGTGCACATGATCAATAGCCTTAGCAGTGAATTGGATGTTATGAGGCCTTCGCTGATGGAATGCGGGCTGGAAGTAATACAATACAATTGTAACCGTAAAAGCCAGGACCTTAGCCTTTTTGAATTTGGCAATGTTTATTCACTGCAAAGCGGTAAATATATCCAGGAATCAAGGCTTGGCCTTTGGATAACCGGGAATGTAAAAGCCGCTCATTGGAACCAGGAAGCGCAACGCGCCGGTATTTTTTACCTGAAAGGATTGCTCAGCAATCTTTTCAGCTATAGCGATATTAAAAACATTGTTTTGGCATACAATGATAATAAAGGGGGCAGGGAAATTGTGTGGAAATGGAAAAATCAAACGTTATGCACCGCCACGCAGATCTCTCCGAAAAGGTTAAGCGAATTTGATATAAAGCAGGAAGTTTATTTTGCGGATATTCATTGGGATGTATGGACCAAGGCGCTTACTGTAAATAAGCTAAGCTATAAGGAAGTGCCAAAATTCCCTGCAGTAACAAGAGATCTGGCAATAGTACTTGACAGCCCTGTTTCTTATAAAGAAGTGAAGGAAACAACGGAACAATTGAAGCTGGATGCACTAAAATCCTTTGGTTTATTCGATGTATTTGAAAGTGAAAAATTAGGAGAGGGAAAAAAATCTTTCGCTTTAAGTTATACATTTCAGCTACAAGACCGTACTTTGACGGATACTGAGACGGAGCAACTGATGAAGCAGTTGACAGATGTATATAAAAACAAGCTTAGTGCACAAATACGTGAATAATGGAAGCGCTGGACTTACTTAACCACAAACTGAATATGCTGCTGAAAAAATACGCAGCTCTCGAAGCGGAAAACAAACGCCTCAGGGCAACTATTTCCGGTCACGAGAAGTCGGTGGAATCACTGACCAAAAAACTGGCGTCATTAGAGCATGGTATGGTAAGCGTGCACCTGGGGAATGCTGTAGAAGATGAAGATGAAAAAGAAAATATGCGCAACCAGCTTGATAATGTAATAGCGGACATAGATAAAATACTGAACACGCTTAATGATTAAAATTGAAAAATATCTGGCTCCGGTATTAATGGCACTGTGCGGAATAGTATGGGCAGCATGTAAGCAGGAACGGCAGCCATGCCTTACACCCAAGACTGCAAACCTGAGGGCTGAATTCATGCATAAGACATCAGATACTGCCACTGTTTTTTCAGATACCGCGCTGCCATCCGCTATATTTATAGCTTTAACAAGAAGCCGGGATACAGGGTTCGTTTACCCGCTACAAAAATCCTCATTTTCACTATCCTTATCGTCCGATACTGTTTTCTGCCAATGGGCTTTCAGAACAGATACATTCAGCTATACTGTTTTTGATACTTTATCTTTTTATTATCAAAAACACAGGCAGTTTTTATCAAACGCATGTGGGTTTACCTACTTTTATACCTTAGACTCCATACATACAAGCCACAAAATGATAGATTCCGTGCATATTATAAATTCCAGTGTAACCAATGACGTCATTACCCCAAACCATTTACAGGTATATATACATCCTGACTATTAGCGCTTTGTTTGCTTTTAGTCCATCTCCTGTATATGCACAGGCGGATACTACAGCTACAGATACAACTGATGTTAAAGTGCATAAAAAGGATCTTGCAGGGCACCAGTTGTGCGTTGGTGTGGATATTTTCAACCCGATAATGAATCTGTTTCTGAAAGACACCGGAGGCCGGAGGTATGGCTACGAAATAGAAGCTAATTACTACCTGCATAATGAATATTATCTGGCAGCAGAAGGGGGGTGGGGTAGCTCGGATGTCAATTATACCGACCTTAAATACACAACCACCAATACTTTTATGAGATTGGGGTTTAATAAAAGTGTACTTACCAGGGATAAACCCGTTGATTGGGATATGATGTTCATTGGCTTCAGGGTAGGGGTAGCTAATATTATCAGAAGTAATGTTGCCTTCACGGTAATTGACAGCCTTTGGGGAAACAGCCAGGGTACATTGTCCCAATTGCCGCCTTTCACTGCCTGGTGGGCAGAATTTAACGGCGGCGTGCGGGTGGAACTGGCAAAAAATTTATTTGCCGGCTGGAATGCAAGGGCAAAATTTCTGATGAACGGGAAATCGGAATCATTCAAAGAACTCACTCCCTTATATATTGCCGGTTATGGTAAAGGCGATAAGAATTCAGCATTTGACCTCAATGTATATATTAGTTATGCCTTCAGATGGGATAGAAAAAGCCTTCATGGAATTAATGACTCTACGGACAGTCCGATTATAAAGCCTGCACATGCTGCTGATGGTACAAAAGCGAATAAATCCTTTCCTGGAAGCAATGAAGCAATACCTGATACAACAGCTAACCCAATCATTAAGTCAGTCAATGCCACTGATAGTACAATGGAGGTAAGGGATTTGCCAAAAGGAAAGAAATAAAACAGTATTAGCACATTAAGGCGCCAGTCGGGATCTGCCCCAATCACCCGTTTCCTTCTTTGTAAATAATAAGCGGTCGTGCATACGGCTGCTACGTCCCTGCCAGAATTCTATGCGGGTTGGGAGCACCCTGTAGCCACCCCAATGCGGAGGGCGGGGAATTTCAATATTGGAAAATTCTTCTTCGTATTTGGCGTAATTTAGGTCAAGGATATTCCTGTCTGCAATCTCGCGGCTTTGCGGAGATGCCCAGGCGCCAAGCCTGCTACCCTTGGGGCGGGAGTGAAAATAAATATCACTTTCGTTTTCAGGAATTTTTTCGATCACACCTTCTATCCGCACCTGCCTTTCAAGTTCTTTCCAGAAAAAGAGGAGCGTAACGTTCGGGTTGGCGTTTATTTCCCTTCCTTTTGAACTATCGTAATTGGTAAAGAAAACAAAGCATTGCTGATCGAGCCCTTTGAGCAGAACTATACGTGCGTGAGGATGATTACCGCTATCCACAGTTGCCAGTGTCATTGCATTAATTTCCGTTATTTGGGCGGCCTCTGCTTCAGTAAACCACTTGCGGAAAAATAAGATGGGGTCATTCCCAACAGCATCCTCATCAAGCTGCGCAAGCATATAATCCTTACGGATTTCAGCAATATTCAATTTATTATGGGGCAAAGAGTTATTTTTTATCTTCTGAGCCTAAATATTTTACCATTACATAGATCATCTCTATGACCATTAAAAAGAAGAAGACCCACATTAAAGTTGGTCCGACATTTTTATTTACGTTATCGTAAAAAGCGCTCAATATCAAATGATTCATGAATATAAAATTTGCGGTGCAAGATACTGAATTTGTTCAATAATCAGGATGTCAAAATTTAAATTAGCCAAACAAATCTTATCTTATACCTGGTTTATTTCCGGCTTCTGAATGTTGACCAATAGTCCAAATAGCGCGGCTTTTGAATTTTGAATTTTGAATTTGATAATGTTTTTTACCGATTTTTGTAATTAATTTCAAATCCAAATTCAAAGGCGAATGCTCCTTCTCCGGCATATACCATTTTTAAAAGCGGTATTCTTATATTCTTTTACGGCTTTCGGCGGACCGCAGGGGCATATGGGTATGATGGTGAAGACCTTTGTGCAAAAAAGAAAAGACCTTACCGAAGATGAGTTGCTGGAGTACAACGCTTTTTGCGCCATGCTGCCAGGACCAACTTCTACACAAACGGTGGTTCTCATAGCATTGAAACGTGGCGGAATTCCGTTAGCTACGCTTACACTATTGCTATGGGTATTTCCGGCTGCCTTAATTATGGGGGCATTCTCATTCCTTATCCTGCATTTTGATACCGGAGTGATGAAGGGCAACAAAATGATCCCGATTAATCTGTTTTCTTATATACAGCCGATGTCTGTGGGTTTTGTATGTTTCGCAGCGGCAAGAATGATGAAGACCAGCGTCAAATATCTTGCAACGGCCTCTATTATGCTTGGCAGCCTGGTAGCCACACTCTTCATCAATTCGCCCTGGGTCTTTCCATGCTTATTAATAGTATCCGGTACACTAAGTAATTTCAGTAATAACCGTATCCCTGACCCGCAGCAAAAGCCCAAGAAGATCAACTGGATGAATTTATGGCTGTTCGCACTTATTTTTATTGATGCAGGTGTTTTAAGCCAGTTATCTAAAACCGGCAACTGGTCCCATGGCCGCATCTATAATCTGTTTGAGAATTTTTACCGTTTTGGCGCTTTCGTTTTTGGTGGCGGGCAGGCTTTATTGCCTATGATGTTTTATCAGTTTGTCAGCCGGCCGCATTCGCAGTGGATTACAGCGGGACAGTTACTGACCGGTTTCGGAATGGTGCAGGCCGTACCGGGGCCGGTATTTTCCATTTGTTCATTTGCAGGAGGCGTGGCCATGAGCCAGTATGGCGGTATGTGGCAGGTGCTCGGCTGCCTTATCGCAACCATTGCCGTATTCCTTCCCAGCACTTTGCTGCTCTTTTTCTTATTCCCTATTTATGAAAATCTGAAGCATCATGTAATTATTTTCAGGGCGCTGGAAGGTTTTAACGCAGCAGTAGTGGGTATCATCTGGGCGTCCGGGATTATACTATTTCAATCTATCGCTTTTGACCCGCAAACACTGGAATTTGAATGGAGTAATCTTGTAGTGGTTATAATCACTTATTGCCTGCTGTTCTATACCAAAATCCCCGCGCCATTGATTGTGCTCGCATGGTTGCTATTGGGATGGACGCTGCATTAAAACCCCTGACCACACCCCTGACCCCTGAAGGGCCCTAAAGGGGGACTTGCTATTCAGCAGTTTTAAGGTCATTCTACTGTACCAATTCTATTTAACAATCCTTATCACAAAGAATACCTTGTCCTCTGAAAGACTTCTAATCATTTTTTGCTCACAATTTCTATAAAGTTGAGAATAAAATACAAAACCTTAATAGATGGTCCCCCTTTAGGGGTCAGGGGTTGTGGTCAGGGGTTTCACCTCCAGTCTTATAGTTGTCCCTTTCTCCTTTACAGAATGTACCTCAATGGTACCTTTCAGAAGCCCGGCTCTTACCTGCATATTATTCAGCCCTATGCCGCCCTTCGTTTTTTCAGCCATATCGAAGCCGGACCCATTATCTTCTATCACTACACTGAGGCCGTCTGGAGTATAATCCAGGTAAATATTTATAGCCGTGGGTGAGGCGTGTTTTACCGCATTCGCTATCGCCTCCTGTATGATACGGAATATGAGCAGTTCCTGTTCATTGCCAAGGCCATACTCCTCACCCGATACATGCAGGGTACATTTTACCTCTTTTGCAGAGCGTATGTATTCCAGGTCTTTTTCTATGGCGTCTGCAAGGCCGGCATTGCTTACAAAAGCGCTGTTGAGGGTATGGCTGATATTTCGCAGATCAGTAATGGCCTTCCCCAAAATCTCATTCGACTCTGTAGCCTTGGTGATTATTTCCGGTTCCCTGCTGCTGCTCCTGATATTGTAGAGTTGCATCTTCACAATACTCAGCAATTGCCCGATATTATCATGTATCTCCTCGCTGAAATACCGGAAAGATTGTTCCTGCACCTCCAGCTTAGACATCAATAATTGATTCTGATAATTATTTTCCATTTGTTGTTTTTCAAGGAGGTGTTCGTAACGTTTTTTTTTGTGTTGAATAACGAATATTACCAGGGAGATAGCAAACAGAAGAAGAATGAGAGTCCCTATGACAAAAATTAGAATTGCATAATTAGCACTCATTGTAATGCTTTTTTTTGCGTAAACGCTATAGAAGCTGCGATACCTAAATAAAATATAATATTAATAAGAATTTGCCAGTATGTTACAAAAATTCAATATTCAGATTTTGCCTTTACGATTGGAATTAAAAATATCCAATAAAAGAATGTTCCACTAGAAAATAATAGAAATAAAGTCCAAATCCAAAAAAGCGAATAATTTTTAACGGTTGTGATAGAATCATTAAT
>CAISOH010000075.1 GCA_903887005.1 uncultured Bacteroidota bacterium
ATAATCGTAATTTTACAATTCATTTTCCTTTCACTGCCTTAGTATTTTGGAATCTTCCTTCCAATTTACTTTCCTAACTATCCTTTTTATTTAACCGGGAAAAAACGGTAGGATACTCCCAAAGTAAGCAAATATTGCGATGCTATTGCAGTGCCGTTCACATACTGGTAAAGCGGAAATTCGCTGAGGGCATAGACAGAAAGTGACTTGTAAGCATAACTGACCTGGGGCGCAACAGCAATCTTTTTACTGCCAAAAGAATTGACGTCAATATTGTAATAAATAAGCATATCGTCAGCGCTTTTATCTGTGTGAAACCCGCCAATCCATTCACCTTTTAACTGTAGTGTAACCCCCACGTTCTTAAAAAAGGTTTTACCAGCAAATAAACCTACACTTGCATAGTCGCCGAATTTTTCGCCCAAAGCATTCCAGCCTTTCCTGATGTACATGCCATTGGCGAAGATCCTGAACTTTTTTTCAGGATACCCCCTGAAGGCAAAAAGGTAAAAGATAAAATCATTAGAACCTGTCGTTGGCATTACGGCAGGTGGTTTTACAGCATATAACTTATCGCCAGTAGTCGGGTTGACATATTTAACCGATGAGTCGAGGTATTTCCCTAAAGGTATTTTATCTCCAAGCCCTATGGTAATCTCGTCCCTGGTCTTTTCCGTATTATGTTCATAAACCTTGTAACGGGGGAACAGTACCAGGTCGCCAATACCGCTGCATTCTTCCTGATCCTTTTTATTTAATGCTATCTGGGTCTTATTAAAGAAATATCCTGATTCAACGGACATTGTAAAACGCTCCGTAACCCCATATCCCAAACGGGTATAGAGATATTTTGTATTGAAATTATCCAGGAAGTCCATTGCCGGCTTATCACCTGTGAGGAATTTATTGCTGTTGATATATTGAAAGCTCGTGCCGATCTCCGCCTGCTTTAGTGCCAGTACACCTTGCGATGTGCCACCGGCAACAGGACTGCCACTACCGCCGGAGCAACAACCCTGCGAAAAAACATTTACTGAAAATACAGAAGAAGCAATTAAAATAGCCAATATGCGGACATACATCTTGATGAGGTATTAGTTAGCAATGTTAAACTTTATTGTTTGTGACGAATTACCTGAAACCACTTTTAGAAAATAAATCCCGTTTGCCAGTTTCTTTTCAAAATTGAGATCAATGGAATGTTCCCCGGGATATTGCGTGCCGGATGTAACGGTTTTCACTTTGTTGCCAATAATATTAAAGACTTCTATACTTACACTGCCTTGCTGCTCGATATTATAGCTGAGCGTAACTTTATCTTTAGCAGGATTGGGGAACAACTTCAAACTACTTCCCTGATTAGGGATATTGTTAGTACGTAAAGTAGCTAATGCAGCTGCAATTGAATCGGTAACCGTAACCAGGTCATTTGACCCGTTTTTTATATTCAGGTAAACGTGATGGTTAGGGCCTATTACCAAAACATGCGGCATTGCCGACCCCCCATACAACCCTTCATCAATAGGAGTTCCGACATTACCAAAGACAGTAAGGTTTGCGGGGCCGATGAGGTTTGTATTAGCCCAACCGGATATTGATGTACAAGTAGAGTTTCCTAAATCATCTGACATCCAGTAAAGAACGCGGCCCGGATAGGATGTTGCGAAACTCTGAGCTGCATCATAAGCTGCTTTAGAATCACTGATACAGTTGGTGCATGGCATTACCCATACAAGTACAACTACCTTGCCTGAATCCAACACACTAAATAAGTTATGGCTTACGGAATTACAATCTGTCGCGGTAAAATTTGTTGCAGTTGTTTGGCTAAAAACTGCTACTGCTCCCAGCAGGACAAAGGACATAGCAAGTAATATTTTCTTCATTTTTATAATTTTGATAAGGGTGAATATTTCATAAATCTAATCCAGATAGGGATTATGATAGTAAAATTACACTATTTATTTACATTTATACTTGCAGCCGCATAAAATTGTGCATTGTTTAATATGCAAGACTTTGCGGCCTTGATTTTATAATTTACTTATTATCAATTCATTAGTCTTGGCGGCTTTGCGCCTTTGCGAGAAACCTATTTTGCACATTTATA
>CAISOH010000076.1 GCA_903887005.1 uncultured Bacteroidota bacterium
CCCTGAAAGGGCAAAATATGAATAGCGATGGGCAACGCCCATCGGTTAAATGAAAGAAAACCGTTAAGCCCTGAAAGGGCGAAATATGTTAGCGATGGGCAACGCCCATCGGAACTTCATTCATTAAGTCAATGACATTGCGGCGAGAAGTATAATCGGGAATTTGTCTTTTTTTAGTCAAAAATCCTCCATTAGAAAATAAGAACAAATGAATTACTTTAACTTTGTAAACCAGACACCCTCACAAGCAAAACACCTTCATCATGACTGACACAAAAGACCATTGGGAGCATATTTATAAAACAAAAAATCTGGAAGAAGTAAGTTGGTATGAACCAACACCGGCCACCTCATTAGATTTCATTAAGCAATTCAATGTATCTAAAAATGCCAGGATAATTGATGTAGGCGGAGGAGATAGCCTGCTCGCTGACAACCTGGTTAATATGGGCTATACAGACGTTTCTGTGCTGGATATTTCAGAAGCTGCCCTTAACAGGGCAAAACAACGCCTTGGGGCGGATGCCAATAAGGTAAAATGGATTGTTGCGGATGCCGCAAAATTTGTACCAGCAGAACAGTATGATTTCTGGCACGACAGGGCCGCATTCCACTTCCTTACGGATGAACAGGATATCAGGAACTACATTGCCACAATAACGCGGTACATCAAACCAAATGGTATTTTTGTTATTGGCACTTTCTCCGAACAGGGGCCAAATAAGTGCAGCGGCATTGAGATAAAGCAATATACAGAAGATGCCCTGATGGGCATACTGCAGCAGTTTTTTGACAAGGTGGAATGTAAAGAGGTGGAACATACAACACCCTTTAATACCATTCAAAAGTTTATCTTTTGCAGCTTTAAACATAAGTAACTGAAAAATTAAACGGAGCACTATTTACTGCGGAGAGCCTGCTGTAACTGAAAAATGTTCTACTGCTTCCTAAACTTCCTGACCACCGCATTGTTTATCTTAAACAAATACATCCCAGCCGGTAAATTTGTAACATCAACCTGCACCTCATCTGCGTTATATTCATGAGTAAATACAGTTTGCCCTAAGAGGTTACTGATAGATATCTGGTTTATTTTTTCAGGGGAAGTGATGGTTAGTTCTGACTTTGAAGGATTGGGATAAAGAAGAATTGGGCTGGCAGAAATGGGGACTGATTGTAATGGCCCTATAATACCACCACAATCAGTTATGTCATATTTATACTTTGCGATGTATAATTGTTCTGACGAGGTATATCTGAGCGTATCAGGTCCAATGACAATTGAATGAAAGGAATAATCTCCACCAACATAAAAATTTCCTCTGTTATCTGTTGCTATGTCACTTACATCATCACCACCGGCCGGGAATATTGTGCTGGTAATGTAGGTCCCGGACTTGTCATATTCTGCCATAAAAGTTGGTTCTAAGGAGCTAGGAGGCGCAAGCAATAAATTTCCATTAAAATTCATTGTGTCCCTCATAGATCCACAGACCCATATATTGCCGCAAGTGTCAATGGAAATGTTATTACGCCCGGCTTCCAAATATAAACCTGAAGCTGAGTTTCCCCATATAGTTTTTCCTGAAGAATCATACTTGGCAATTAAAAAATCAGCGCCTAAAGTAGATGAATCTATTAATGTGCTCGTTCCTAAAATAATAGTCGAATCTAAAGTGCCGGCAAGGTAAATATTGCCGAAAGCATCAGTTATCATTGATTCTACTCCTATATGAATATCAAGATTTTCAGCCCATATCGGATTACCATTGCAATCGAATTTAGTAAGTATATTTACGAAACCATAATACATTATTGAATCAAAAAGTGTTGTGCTTCCAATCATAATGGAATCAGAATTGCTAAGTGCAGAAATAAAAATAGACCCATCTTTAGTCACAGCCATCGTATTTATTCCCTCATTGTTGTTACCGCCGAAATTCTTTGCCCAAACAACATGGCCAAGCGGGTCGTATTTAGCTATAAAAATATCGCTGGTAACGCCTGATGTGTCTTTATTATATAAAGTCGTTGTACCAATCGAAATAGAACGTTGAAATAAACATCCTGAAATATATACATTACTTTGCCCATCAACTCCTAAAAAGCCCCACCCACTACCTAATGAAATACTAGCTATTAAACAAATATCTTGAGCCCAAAGTACCGTACCTGAAGGAGATACCTTAGCTAAAAAATAAGTAGGTTGAGAAGAAATTAAAACACAGGAACCAATTTTGCATTTTCCACTATCATGAGATCCCAACACATAAAGGTTACCAATTGAATCAGTAACAATTCCAATCGAGGTAGTACTTCCACTGTCATTTCCAATAGACCAAAGGAAGTGCCCGGATGAGTCAGCTTTAGTAATAATCATTTTTCCACCAGTGGAACTATACAAAGTTGTAGCACCTATAGTTATGGAAGAAATCCATTCACCAGTACCCAATTCAAATACATTTCCAGATTTGTCAACCGCAATTGAAATAGCTTCATAATTGCCAGCAGAACTTGAACTATAACTCCCTACCCCCCATTTCCACCCCACCTGTGCAGCGGAATAAAAAGAAGAAAATACCAATGTGATAATGACGCTAAAAAATAAAATGAAGTGTTTCATGATACGGTACATAAGAAAGGTTTTACATAATAAAGGTAATCATTCATTTAATATTGTTCCAGGGCAAACGCATCTTAGTTACATGAATTTAATATTATTTAACGTAACAAATATTAGTAGGCTACTCTTAAGTGCTACCAAGTTGCAAGAATCAGATTAAAAAAGAGATAAAGTTGCCTGGGGCTTTCCGATACACGAAATATGAGAATAATCTTACCTGGTTTCTGATAGAACCCTCTGCTCCTAATGTGGCAGTTGAAAATTACTATCTACAAAAATGTGTTATTGCCCTTTAAATTTTCAAAGCGATAAGATTTAAGAGATAATTATTATCCCAACCAGCTTTATGGCGTTTATTTTTCATGCTGATTTTGGTTTTTTTATCATTTTTAATAATGTTAAGTGCTATCCTTGTAATAATTGAAAAGTTTTGTGCTGCATTGCCTGCCCTCTTTTGGCTCTGGTCTTCGCCAAATACAACATCTAATGACCAGTGTAATTTATTTTCTATCCCCCAATGCTCACGTATAGCTCCATTCAATTTGGTTGCGTCTGCAGCTAAACTGCTGATGTAATAACGAACTTCCTGCTCTGTTTTACCATTGTGTTTATGATAGCGTTCTGATTCTATAGCGATGATACTCTTTAAATTCTTCCATTCCTCTTTTTTGCAGACCCAGTCCAAATCAGCTATGACCCGGCAACAACGCTTTTCAATCCGGCCATGATTAACCTCTTGTTGCCTATCCATATTCTTATCCTCAACTACCGTTTCTTTAAATGCCTCTTCTACATCATCCAGCATATGCCCCTGATTGCCTTTAAGTGCTAGTATGTAATCGGCTCCTTTATTGATAATCGTTTCTGCTATTTGGCGCTGGCAGCCCATAGCATCTATAGTTATTATGCAGCCTTTCAGGTCAAGGACTTCAAGTAATGCCGGTATTGCTGTAATCTCATTGCTTTTGTCCTCTACTTTTAACTGACCGAGAACCATATTATTGGCATTACTCCACGCGCTTACCATATGAACAATGCTCTTTTTACCATCACAGCCGCTATTACATAAGCGCTTACCGTCTATACTCACAATTTGCCCCTCAGTTATTTCAGCTACTTGTTGTACCCATTCAACAAAGCACTTTTCCAAGGCAACAGGATCAATGGCAGCAAAAACACGATTAAATGTATCATGGGATGGAATACCATGGGGTAACTTCAAAAATGTTTTTAGCCAGCCTTCCTTAGCTTTACCATATAGCTCTATATCATTCCAATCTTCGCAACCGCTCAAAACAGCGGCAATCGTAATAAATATAATGTCTTTTAGCTCATGTAGACGTGTGCGCTCAACTTGTGGATCAGGTAGTGAATCAAAAAAATTAA
Source organism: uncultured Bacteroidota bacterium (assembly GCA_903887005.1). Lineage (GTDB taxonomy): Bacteria > Bacteroidota > Bacteroidia > Chitinophagales > Chitinophagaceae > Nemorincola. Next base: position 4,010 of record CAISOH010000076.1, read on the forward strand.
TGGGAGACTCCATATTGATGGTTTTGCAAATGTCTCACATATTTCATTATCTTGCAAATTTAGATGCGTTTGCCCTGAATATTGTTCTTTATTTGAATGATAAATAATAATTTTATACTAAATTTGAGTTCCAGATTTTTGCCGCAAGTTTTACCATTCAGTAATAACCAGTCTTAATTTATTTTATGAAGAAGCATTTATCCGTTGTTTTTTGCGCTATCCTTCTTTTGTGCGCCGGGTTTCAGGCACAGGCTATCAACCATCCCCCGGCCTTTGTTGGCGGGCACAACCAGACTTTGACAGTTTGCGAAAATGCAAGCGCCACATCCATTAATACCTTGATGGCAGTTACTGATATTGATGCCGGGCAGATAGAATCATGGATAGTGATAAAAGGCGCATCTCACGGCACTTTGTATGCAGGCTATTCTACGACTTCTACCGGTGGTACACTTATGCCGGTTGGTCTGTCCTATACTCCTACGACTGGTTATAGCGGTGCTGACACCTTCAGTGTACGGATAACTGACGGCACTGCATCCGATACAACTACTGTAATCCTCACCATTACTCCTTTACCTTCCGCAGGCAGTATTACCGGCGCATCAGGTGTTTGCATAGGATCAACCATTACTTTGACGGATGCTGTTACCGGCGGAGCCTGGACTGTGAGCAATACTACTGCATCTGTTGCAGGCGGCGTAGTTACCGGAATAACAGCAGGCACTGATACAATTAATTACACAATTACTACAGCCTGCGGAACGGCAACGACAATAAAAGCAGTAACGATAAATCCGCTACCCGTAATAGATACAATTACAGGCCCCTCTACTGTATGTGTGGGAGCAACCATCACCTTGTCTGATGCGATTACAGGTGGAACATGGACAGTTAGCAATACAAACGCTTCCATTGCGGGCGGTATAGTGACTGGCGTATCCACCGGTAGCGATACGGTTACCTATAAAATCACGACAGCCTGTGGCAGCGCCACTACGAAAATGACAATAACAGTTAACCCACTACCTTTTGCCGGCAGCATTTCTCCGGCCGGAGGGTCAGCAATCTGTGCAGGCGACAGCATTATGTTGTCAGACGCAGTTTCAGGCGGAGTCTGGGGCCGCAGCAATACCTGTGCATCGGTCAGCGTTTTGGGATTGGTAAAGGGTTTAAGAAAAGGGGTTGATACCATTATGTATTCCGTAACAAATGGCTGTGGTACCGATGTTGTTTCGACTACAGTAACTGTAAACCCTCTCCCTGATGTAGGCACTATTAAGGGAGCAAAAGGCGTATGCGTTGGCGGTACTATCACCCTCACCGACCCTGCCGCCGGTGGCACATGGGGAAGCACTGATATGTCGGTAGCCAAAATTTCCAGTACGGGAGTGGTAGCCGGATTATCACATGGTACCGCCACTATTTATTATGCCATTACCAATGGCTGCGGTACTGATTCCGCAAAATTTGCTTTGTCTGTGGATATTCCCGCACTGCCTATTTTTGACAGTTCCAGTACGGTATGCCAGTTTACGCCAATGATACTTCTTGATCTTTCTCCCGGCGGCACATGGAGCAGCAGCGTTCCTACAGATTTTGTAATTGGCGGTATCTTTATAGGTGCAACCCCGGGGCCTGTTACTATTACTTACACAGTAACTAACGGATGCGGCACAACTAAAGCCACTGTTGATATTACCGTTATTGCTACAGCCGAATGTAATCCTCCGCTTAATGCTTCACCTGCTGCAACAAAACAAGCAGGGCTTGAAATATATCCCAATCCGAATAACGGAGCATTTACACTAAACATGGTTACAAATACAAACGAAGATGTCCGGGTTGTTATCATGAATATGGTTGGAGAAAAAGTAAGTTCATTTATCACTACCACTAATAAGGCCAATGAATTAAACCTTAATCTTCCATCGGGCGTTTATTTTGTGACAGCAACCACTGCAAATAACAGATACACCGGTAAGGTGACGATAACGAGGTAGGAAACAGAAAGTGAAGAACGGAGAGCTATGGGAAGGTGAACTAAGAATGAAAGGAGCTGGAGTGCTAATGTGACAATTTGCCATATAATAGCAGTCAATTGATAAATAAATGCTTTAATTTTGAATTATAAAATGAGCGTATGAAAAAGATAAGTGTCTTTATAGCGTTATTTATCAGCCTTTTTTCTGCAGCATATGCACAGGAAACAAAACTGAATACTTCACCACCTTATGACAATGTGAATTTTGAGAACCTTATCAATAAGGAAAAAGTCCCAATGTTTAAGATGCATAATTCAAAGTATGCACTGCTTGAAATAACCAATTATTTTCCAAATAACAACCGGATGATTTTTACCGGCAATCCGGAGATTATTAACTTCAGTAACCATACCATCACCACTTTCCCTAAGCAGGAAAAATTAAGGAAACTGGTCAAAACACAAATGCTCCTTTATTGATTTAACCGGTTACGAAATAAAAAACTTTTCTCGCATTGGCGAGTATGCATCCGATTAATCAGATTTGACAACCCCGAAGTCTCGGGGGTTGTCAAATCTGATTGCAGCATCCTTTACATATTATCTCCCCATGAATCGGGCCATAAAGCAATTGAGAAATCGACTCATTATGTTCACCACATTTTTCACATTCATCACATTTTCACATTAATTAATTGGGCCATTCAGCCATTGCGCAATTAAGCCATTATCTCTTGGGTCCGAAGCGTTTAATTGTTCAGTACAGTAAAAAAAATATTTGTAACGTGTAACATTACGCATTACATTTGCAGATGATCGTAAGCATAACACATAAGGGTTTAAGAATGTTTTATGAGCATGGGTTAAGTATAAAATTATCACAAGGTCAATTGAGTAAAATAAGGCGAATATTTGATTTATTAGATGCTGTAAGTTCGGAAGAAGATATTAAAGGATTAGGGGTAGGGGTACATAAATTGAAAAGAGAATATGCAGGATTTTGGGCGTTAACAGTAACAGGAAATTACCGTATCATTTTTCGTTTTCATGCCGGGGACGTTTATGATATTGATTATTTAGATTATCATTAAAAACAGAAGTTATGTTAAAAAGAGGCTTACCACCCTTGCACCCGGGAGAGATATTGAGAGAGGTGTTTATTAAAGACCGTAACCTGACTATAACAGAAGTCGCTAAAGGCCTTGCTATGGCAAGGGGCAATCTATCCGCTGTAGTAAATGAACATGCTGGTATTAGTCCTGAACTGGCAGTTAAATTGTCGGAAGCTTTTGGCAATACCGCGCAGTTCTGGATCAATCTTCAAAAAAATTATGAGCTATGGCAAGCGGAGCAAAAGGTTGACCGCAAGACTATCCGTCGCTTTTCACAAGTGTCTTGATGGGTTAAAATTTTGACCTATTTCTACAAATTAAGCCATTGCGCAATTAAGCCATTATCTCCTGGGCTTGTATTTTTCGTCGTAAGAAATACCATAATTGATGAAGATTTCTTCATTCTTTTTAATGGGCTTTATTGCTGTAAAGTATAGTTCGCTGTTCCCCTCTGGCATTCCTTCATGCTCCAGTAATTCATACTTGGCATTTGGATCATTAAGATGATTATATAAAGACCCATAACCTAATGCAAAGAGGGTACAGTTTTTTGTATATTCATACACATAATTCTGCAATCGTGTCTTCATTATCAGCTTATCATCTTTATCTGAAAAAATCAGGATAGGGCATACTTCTATTACTTCTCCCTTCTTAATATCAACAGATGCATATACACCCCTGCCCGCATTCTTAATTCCCGACTTCTTTATGTAAACTTTATTTTTCATAATTTTTTTGCTCCCGGTTTCTTTGACCCAAATTATAAACTCTCTAACCCTTTAACCCTTTAACCTTTTAACCTTTTAACCCATTAACCTTTTAACAAAATCACCCTTTCCTGATTAATAAATTTCCAAGGCTGATAAAGAAACCAAAAACCATAATAACTATGCCAAGCCACAAAACATTGATATATGGGAAAAGAAGCGCTTTTAATACAATAAAATCATCCTTAGGGTCTGTTTGTCTTACTAAAAGCTGAACCGAAGTGGAGTCATTGTTTTTAATAATAAGATTTGCAAACCGGGTATAAAGCCCCATAGATTCGACTGTATCTTCTAAATAAGTTATGTACTTCATGTCACGCAAAATATAGATTGGGTTCAGTTCTTTCACTGGTCCATCAATATTATAAGCGGTAAATTTAGCTTTTACAGCAAGGTCTCCTTTTACCGGCTCATAGCGCTTATCTGCAACATCCTTACTCAATCCGTTATAGACCAGGTAACCGGTATTCACAAATATTGTATCGCCGGGGTTGCTTACTAAATGGCTTTGATAACTGCTCGTATCCGACCTGCTTTTATCCGATGCACTGTTGATAAAAGTGAAAATGTCCCTGTTCCAGTAATGCTTGGTAGAAGGATTTGCGCTCAGCCCTTCCATTCCCTTTGGGTTAATGAAAGCGTCCGGATAAAGCATAAAATGTTCCAGTACCTTATGTGTATTGGCATCCCTTCTGTCAAAAGAAACCTTGTAATAGATTCGCCTGTCCTTTCCCGCCACATCGCTGTCGCCTGTGTAGGTGGCAAAGTATTCTCCGATAGCTACCGGTACACCACGGAAGAGGATTACATTTTCCCGGTTTTCTTTTATGGCTGCTTCATTATTTTTTTTACTCAGATCGAACGGTAAACCACCGGTCGTATTAAAAGAGATAGCCTGCTTATTATAAGAAGAAATAAGGATACCCAGCAATACGGTAGCGAAACCAAGATGGGCTACAGACGGGCCAAGTTTTTTAAATTTAGCTTTCTGAACCGCTACTCCAAAATATATATTGGCTACGATACCATAACAAGCTGCAAAAAGCATCAGGTCATATTGCCAGGTGGTAATACGTTGCCCCCATCCAATTAAACCAGCTAATACCAATGCTATCAGCGCAGTAATGCCCAAACGTTTTCCCAGGGTTTTCCCCTCCGTGTGTTTGAACTTCATATACATGATAGTCGCTGATAAAATACCGATAATAACAGCTACCCAAACCTGTATGTTGTTATAGTGCGACATTGGGTCTGTAGGTGGTGCAAAATCTTTACCGGTTATCCATTTGGCAAGCGGAGACCATACGGGTATAGATGTTGTGATAGTTATCTGGAATGCAGAAAGGAAAAGGACAACGGAACCAATGAACATCCAGAATTCGCGGGATAATACTTCCTCTTCCGACTTTATCCGTGGTAAACTCCGCCATCTTTTTATCAGCATTGCCTTGGTAAGAATAAGCAAGAGGGCTATTACGACCAATAAATGATAAGTAAGCGCTTTCCCATCCCCGGTAAATGCGTGTACAGAGGTTTTACCTAGTATGCCGGTACGTGTAAGAAAAGTAGAATACCATATCAGCAGGTGCGAAAGTGTAAGGAAGATGAGCGTGATGGTAAGCGCACGCCCGGTGCTTTTATACACCAGCAAAGTATGCAACCCGGCTATCAGCACCAGCCAGGGTACCAGTGATGCATTTTCCACCGGGTCCCACGCCCAGTAACCGCCAAAGTTGAGCGACTCATAGGCCCAGGCCCCGCCCATCATAATTCCGGTTCCCAATACTGCACCATTAAACAGCGACCAGGCAATTGTTGGTTTTACGAAGCTCTTATAATCACCTTTCCATAAAGCGGCTATACAATAGGCGAAAGGAATTAAAGTACAGGCAAACCCAAGGAACAATACAGGCGGATGTATCACCATCCAGTAGTTTTGTAAAAGCACATTAAGCCCGTTGCCATCCTTTATGAAGCTCATATAATCAGGCATGGAGAAAATGGGAGCGCCCTGCATGGAATTGCGGAGCAAAATAAATGGAGTGCTGCCTATTTTTATGTCCTGCCCGAAATACAATCCTAATATCATAGTGCCCAGGAATACCTGTACCATAGATATAATGGTCATTGTGCGCGTTTCCAGCCCTTTTGCAGTAACCATGACCACAAGCCCCAGCACACAATGCCAGAAAGTCCACAACATAAAACTGCCTTCCTGTCCTTCCCAGAAACACGACAAAAGAAATTTGCCGGGTAAAGACCTTGAAGAATGTTCCCATGCGTAGTGATATTCAAAAAGGTGGTTGGTAATAATGTAAAAAAGAGTAATGAAAATGCTGATAATAGCGGCAGTATGCAATACGAATCCATTGCGCCCAAGCAACAACCATATACGGCTATTATTTGGGTCACTTTTTTCTGTGCGCACGGCAAGGAAATAGCTGAGCATGCTTACAAGCGATGCGACAAAAGATGTAATAACAAAAAAATGACCCAGTTGCCCGGGCCTCAAATGCTCTCCTATGAATTGTGTATCCATTCTAATTCAAAATTCAAAAGCCAAAATTCAAAAAGTAGAAAGTCAAAGGTAGAAAGTAGAAAGCCGGAATCACAGGTCTGGAAAGCGCTCAAACTTTTTGGCTCTAACTTTTAAATTTTGACTTAATAGTTAATAATCGATTCTAATTCAAAAGTAAAAAACGAACCATGGGCTTTTGGTTTTTCAAAAAGCGCTCAAACTTTCTGGTTTTAACTTTTAACTTTTGACTTAACTGTTACTTCCCACTGCCACCATGTCCTTTTTATACTTGGATGGGCATTTCATCTGTATCCTGGAACAATGAAAAGTACCAGCGTCTAAGTAACCCAACATCACTATCTGTTCAGATTTCTCAATATCTCTTGGCTTTTCCCCGTTAAAAATTACCTTGTTCAGATTGCCTGCTTTGTCTTTGGCGTAAAAAGAAAAATGATTTGCATCCTTTGTAGGTTCATAAATCATTTCTTTATCTTTTTGTAGCATACCTATTACGTAATACGTTTTTCCCGGCTGTTTTCCGGCTGAGGCAAATGTTTCATAGGTACTGAAATCACCAAAAACACTAACAAGAACGGATAGCGCTACCACCACCAATATGAGTAATACAATGTGCGTTTTTTTCATCGGTCTTTATACGAATGTAATTTTTTATGTAAAAAAAAACTTCAATATCAGGCAAAGTTACGCTAAAAACACATTTTTATTCACATTCATTTCCTTCAGGGAATAGTATTTTAACGAAATAATTACTAAAAATGCCCCATTTATTTGAATGGAGCATTTTTTAAGAATATAAAATATGAAATTAATATAATAAGCAGGGATCAACTATGAATTATACCCCTGCTGTTTGCGGTAGGTGTCGTAGCCTTTATCTTCATAGCTTCTGTAAACTATACAAAAATGACCAAGAAGCGCCAAAGCCCAGGCTGCTGTTGTCCATGCCGGCCAGGGATAAGCCCAATGCCCGGTATGTTTATCATACATCATCCACGAAAGCGCGGTAATGATGGCGAAAATGACCGCATGCAACGCAAGCATAGATTTTTCTTTACCTGTAGGTATTGTTTTTTTCGGCATTTTTGATTGTTTAGATGGCGCAAAGATAATAATGTGTTACCATAAAATAAAAAGGAAATTATTTTTTTCCCGAGGAAACTAAGAAGGACATTTTTTCATCAGGGAATAAAAATCACTATTTATTTCCAAAAATACATAACATCATTAAATTTATTTTCTTTTCTTTGCGTAAGAATAAAGAAATATGAACGCACTAACAAAATTACTGTTGTTTTTATTAATAGCAATATCCTTCTCTTCCTGCATATTCCAGCCTAAGCCATTTAAAAATTGGCATCGCAAACATGGTGAGCGTTTACGCCATTACCATAAAGGTAATAATTTCGGGGGGCGCCGTATGTGGGTTCGTCAATATGGCACCTATTAAGCAATAATGTTGATTTCATGGAGATTATTTAGGTTCGGGCTATTTATACTTGCAGCCGCATAAAATTGTGCATTGTTTAATATGCAAGACTTTGCGGCCTTGATTTTATAATTTACTTATTATCAATTCATTAGTCTTGGCGGCTTTGCGCCTTTGCGAGAAACCTATTTTGCACATTTATA
>CAISOH010000077.1 GCA_903887005.1 uncultured Bacteroidota bacterium
AATCGAGTAGGAAGGTAGCGTTTGTTTCGCTACCTGTCCTCTCACACCACTGTACGTACGGTTCCGTATACAGCGGTTCCATTAGTTACTGTTTTCTTATAGTCTAAAAGTTTGTCAAGCAGGCTGACCAGTCCGAGTTTCTGGAAGTGTTGCTTGGGAAAAGCATGGTTCATGTGACTTGCACCCGAGTTCCACCAAGGCCCACGTTTGTTAAACGCAGATTGCACTGCCCGTTGTTCGCTTAGACCCGCTGCCATCAGGTTGTTCCGCCTCGTCCAGTTCCGTTTCCATTGCCGCCACATAATCAGTCGAAGCCGTCTGCGTATCCATTGGTCAAGTTCTTCGAACACTGTCTTTGCATCGGTTATCCGGTAATAGTTTGCCCAGCCGCGCAAATAGGGGTTCAGCCGTTCTTTCACAAATCGACCGAGGTTCCAGCCTCTACCCTGTTTGCACAGGTCTTTTACTTTTGTACGTAGGCGTTCAATGCTTGGTGGGGCAACTTTTATCTTCGTTTCGCCTTTCCACTGGTAGAATGAAAATCCCAGAAATTTGCGATTCTTTGGCTGGTCGACCTTGCTCTTCTCCTTGTTCACTTTCAGCTTCATCTTCTTTTCCAGAAAGTTGGTCAACGAAGCGTAAACCCGTTCTCCTGACCGTTGCTTCTTCACATAGATATTGCAGTCGTCTGCGTACCTTACGAACTTGTGACCGCGTTGCTCCAGTTCCTTGTCCAGTTCATCTAAGACAATGTTGGACAGTAGCGGTGATAGCGGCGAGCCTTGCGGTGTACCTTTCTCACGGGTTTGCTCTACACCTCCCTCCATTATCCCGGCTTTCAGGTAACGATGGATTAAACGATGCAGTTGCCTCTGCCCGGGTGTCCGTTCCATAATCTTCGACATCAGCCTGGCATGGTTAACCTCGTCAAAGAACTTCGACAAGTCAATATCGACTACTATCCTCATTCCTTCGTTTTGATAACCTTGCGCCTTTTCTACTGCTCCAGCTGCACTGCGCCCAGGCCTGAACCCGTAGCTGTGATCCGAGAACGTCGGCTCCCAAATCGGGGACAACTCTTGCAACAATGCCTGATTGATGAGACGGTCTAACACTGTTGGTATCCCAAGCATACGCTTACCTCCTCCCGGTTTGGGTATTTCCACCTTCCGTACTGGTTTAGGTTCGTATGTCCCTGATTCCAGTTTCGTTTTGATAGTCTCCCAGTGCGTTTTAAGGTAGACTTTAAGTTCGGTTACCTGCATGCCATCAACTCCGGCAGAGCCTTTATTGCTCACTACCCGATGGTAAGCCTCCAACATGTTCGGTCTGCTGACCACTTCTTCGATTAAAGGGGTTGGTTTCCCTGATATAGGTACAGAAGTATCCACACCCCTATTGCCCTTACCACCTTCCGGGCGGATATCCTCAATATTGGCCTTCTTCCATTTCATTTGGCTTCAGTTTCTGCTTCTCGCTTCTGTATCATTTCAGTCCTTCCCATAACTAATAGTTCTGCACTTCATACGCATTGCTGCATACTACTATGGCTTCTGCTGACTCCTCAATGTTCAGCCCGATGTCTCCACCCGGGTTGTTACTTCGGGGATACCGCGCGTCCCTCCAGCTAACGTCTCATCGAGGTCTCCCCGGGTAATCTACGTCTACCTTCACGCTTATGTCCGCCGCATTTACAAACATGCCTCCCGGGTAAGTTTAGGATTTCAGAGATGTTGGCCTCCTTGTCCGGCATGTCCGCCTCATATACGGTTTCTGTTCGTCAGACCAGCGCTTTGCCTTCGGCTTCCTTCAGATTTGCAGTCACCCGCAACACCCTTGCCGCTTAGCTAATGGTTCCCCTTACCGGGTCCATAGTGGACTTCCACCACCAAGTAAACGCACCTTGCCGGGCGCACCAAAAAAAAGGCTGTCAAAAGTTTACTTTCGACAGCCTCTGGTAAAGGAAGTTTTATATTACTAAGTCAATTAATCAATTAGATAAAAATTCAATAATTTTATCCGTTTCTTTATTAGTAAGCAGTGCCCGGCTTTGCATGTGCAATCCTACGGTTCTCCATTCTTCCTGTGAAAAATTATTTGAAGAAGGGGAGTTATGACATCTTCCGCAATTTTCACTCCAAAGTTGCATCCCGCTTTTTGCTGCTGATTTTTTGCCTTCCACGCAGCTATTTAAACTAATCAGGCCAGACACGCCAAAACAAACCAATGCTATTGTAGCTATTTTATTTATACTTATTATTTTCATAAAAAGAGATTTTTATAATTCGGTTGAAAATTGGATAATCAATCTGTTGACACTTGTAGAATTACCATCTAATCCTGATGGAATGTTATTCATTGTTGTTCCATCATATTTTATGTTTTCATAACCTACCTTAAGAACTGTTTTCCAGCTAAGCCAGTAATCTAGTGATAGATTTACTTCGCTGTAATTCTGTCCCCATAAAGATTGTTTTGGAGAGGTATAATTCACATAGCGGCAGGCTAACTCCATTTTTTTCAGGATTTTGTTTCTTGACTGGTTAGGCCTTATTGAAGCCTGGACAAAGTAAGAAGAAGTAGTATTGTTAAAATTATATTTAGACTGGGTTGTATCAGGATTAGAATAATCCTGATTATTGACACCTGACATGCTATATTGACCTTTTATATTAATTTGTATCGGGCTAATATTTTTCACAAAATTCAGGTCAACAGCGTACATTGAAGCTATAGGATTGTTATAGATATTTGTGTCGCCAACTGGTGTAGCAAGGCTACCCATTAATCCGGAAACGCCAATTTCAAGACTTGAATTGGATAAAGGCAGCAAAGCAAGTCTTCCGCATACTGTTTTGCCATTATTGATAGCGCTAATTCCTACGGGTGAAAGTTGTCCGTTTGGGTTCAATTGAAACCCGTTGGAAAGGCTGACATCATAACTCCATTTCATATCTCCAAGTGGAAAACCACCTTCTGCTTCAACACCGAAATCACTACCAGCCATATCCACTCCTACAGGATCAGAGGTCAGTTTATTAATCCATCCGGCAGCTAATCGCTTAGTATATGTTCCAAAAGGAAGGACAATATACCCTCCTCTTACAATAAGACCACGGGATGCATAATAGGACACATCTGCCCAGTTTACACCTAATGCGCTGCCATCCCATGATGGTTCAAATTCAGCAAGCAGTTTATTGCCATGCCGCCATAGGAACATCGGGCTGAATTCATAGCGGTCAGCATCTCCGATGCTATTTGTTTTCTCAATTGATTTTCCAAGAACTGTAGTACTGGTGGTGTTTTGATTAACAAAACCAAACGTTACAAGGCCTGCCATCATGAAGTTACTCTCTCCTGGTTTCAGAGCAGCTACTTGTTTAGATATATCTGCATTTTCTGCATTTTCAGTTTCCTGGGCGGTTGAAATATCAGCCTTTAAAAAGGCAAAAACCGCAAGCAGCAGAATTTTTGTTATTATTTTATTTTGTTTCATAAACTTTATTTTTTGTGGTAATAAATATTTTTATATTGTTGTTTTTGTTATTTCTTTCCAAGCGTGCGTACATAATTGATGACCTGCCAACGCTGTTCTTTCGTTAGTTCATTTTTAAAAGCAGGCATCGGTTTTTTGCCTTCAGAGATTTTCCAAAACAAGTCGCCATCAGTTTGTTTCTTGAAATCCTCTTTAGTGAAGTCCTGTGGATTTTTATCTAAGTCTCCGCTTTTCGGACCATCGCCTTTTCCTTTTTTGCCATGACAATCGTAGCATTTATTTTTATAAATGATTTTACCTGCATCAATAGATTTGGAATCCGAAGCAACAGGATTAGTTACTTTGGCGGCAGAGGCCGGAGCAGTCCATACTTTACTTTGCTGCGGAATGGGAGTGAATGCGAAAAGGAGCATTATTGCCCCTCCTATTGTTCCGGTTACAATGAAACCCGGTGATTTTTTCTTTTTGCTGGCTGTTCTTTTGTTATTATTCAAATTGATCATTTATTTTATGTGATTAATATTTTAGTTCAAAAGCAAAAATCCGGCAAGATCGTTGTTATAACAATGATTTAAATCATTTAAAAAGTAAGCTTAAAAGACATTTTTCAGCTTGACAATTACAATATTGTTTTTAGATATTATGTCAAGAGTAAATCAAAGGGTATGTATTTAAGGATTTTATTTGTTATGGATTATTAATCACAAACAATAATGAAATTGTTTAGCAGAACTTAATAGAACCTTTGTTTATTTTGATAAGAATCATTTATACTATTGATTACCGTCAATTGAATGACAATTAATTAGCACTATTTTTGATAATGAATCGTTAAACACTATTCTCTAATTATTTTTTACAAAAATGTTATTATAAAAATAGAAGTTTTCAATTTTCTGTAATCCCAATCGTTGATGATAGTATTTACACGTGGTATTTGCTGTGTTCTCATTGTCAATTTGTAAACCTTGTCTAGTGGTAGAAATTTCATTCGATAACATAACGTTAACATTATGAAATTGCTATTATTTCAAAATCTTTTACTATAATTACATTCGAAAAGAATAATTCAAAAAAAACAGCTCAGGTTTTTGAAGTTTTAATTAAACTATTAAATGTAACTTTTACAAATAATACTAAAATGAAAAATATCACAACAGCAATTATTATAGCCGTTACAACGTTAGGTTCTGCTTCATTTTCCTTTGCACAATCTTCTGCAACTGCTGCTGCCGGAGCTAATATTATTACCCCGATTGCCATTACTAAAGTTACTGATATGAACTTTGGTAATGTTGCAGTATCTGCCAGCAATGGTGGTACTGTTATTCTCAGCACATCCAGTAATCGCACAACAGGCGGAGCAGGCGGAACTACACTTCCTGCAACTTCCGGAACTGTAGGTGCGGCAGAATTCTCCATTTCAGGCCAGCCAGGTTATACTTTTGTGATTACACTTCCATCAAGCTGCACTATTACTGATGGCAGTGGTCATACTATGACAGTGAATTCTTTTACAAGTAATCCTTCTTCCACCGGAACATTGAGTAGCGGCGGCACCCAGAATCTTAAGGTAAGCGCTACAATGCTTGTAGCTGCCGCGCAGCCATCAGGAACTTATACTAATTCGAGTGGTGTTCCGGTTACTGTGAACTACAATTGAGTAAAAAGAAGTTAGTAATGCCAAAAGTTAAAATGCCAGTTACTATGTCAATTGCAGTTACCAAGATATCATTCAGCTTTAGTCCACACAGTAGTCCGGCCAATAATTGAAAATCCGACATACCCCCTTACATTGAGTTTACCATCCTCATTGGTGATTTTGCAACTATACGTTTTTCCGTTTTTAGGGTCGTAAATGGTGCCTTCATCATAGAGTGCTTCACTTTCTTTTTTAAACCCATTTAAAATAAGTAATCCAAGCAAGGGTGCGCTTTGTTTTGCCTTATCAGGGTTTTTGGAATCTGTTCTTGGTTTGCCATTTTCTTCAGTTACCTTCAACCAGACTATTTTACCATAAAACTTTCCATCTTTCGCTTTATATATCTGTATTTTCGAGGTTTTTCCTTCATTATACCAAAGATTACGCTCCAATAGTTCCGTTTGTGCAAAAGCTTGTCCGGCAAATTGTTTAACAAACATAAAAGCAATAAGTACGATTATCCGGAATGTTAAGTTCTTTCTCATTTTAAGTAGTTTTTGCGTTTAGATATTAAGATAAATATTTATTTTAAAAAGATACCCAAACATCTGTCAGGTACTTTTGTTCTTTAATTAATTGGTCCACCCAGCTTTCAGTTGATTTATTATTCGTTTTTTCAAGATAAATAGCATCCAGTGTTTTTCTTACATCAGGCTCCATTTTGCCTCCGTCTCCGCATATAAAGATAACACCGCCGTCCTGCATCATTTGCCAAACCTCGTCTTTATATTGGTAAATTTTATGCTGTACATACTCCTTTTCATTTGCGTCATGCCGGGAAAATGCGGTGAATAGATCAGTAATCCCATTTTTTTCAAATTCCAGAAGTTCTTCCTTGTAAATAAAGTCATGTTCAGGGTGCCTGCATCCGTAAAAAAGCATAGATTTTCCAATTGGAGTACTCTTATTTTTAAGCCATTGCCTTTCCTGTAAAAACCCCCTGAAAGGTGCAAAGCCAGTTCCGGGACCAATCATGATGATAGGTGTATTTGGATCGGCAGGGAGCCTGAAATTGCTGACAGGTCCTTTTGTATAGCCATATATATAACCATCTTGCTGTACTTCAGATAAATAGTTGGAACAAGTGCCTTTAAATAGTCCTTTACCGCTTTTGGCAGGGGCGCTAAGCACTGAAACTGTGATGCTGCATAAGCCCGCGTCATTCCGTTGAGAGGATGAAATGGAATAATAACGGGGGCGTAATGGAGGAAGTAATTCTAAAAATGTAGAGAATGTAATCTCACAAGCTTCAAATTCTTCAATGAGATCGAGCAGGCTTCTTCTGCTTTCCAGTACATATTTTACATAACCATTTTCATCATCGTTCAGCAGCCATTCCAGCTTCTTCTTTTCAGGCGGACAAACAGTTAGTTCAACCAGTGTTTTTATTTGTTTTCTTGTTGCTACTTCCTGTAGTTCCACATAATCCATTAACAGGTTTGTAAATGAAATCATTTCATTTACCGGATAAGAGGTATTGCCTTCTCCGGTTTTCTTTATTTGTAGTGTTACAGAAGGATCAAGATTGAATCTTTTAGCAACTCTGTTCATTAATTCGCTGCTGTTACGGGGGAATACCCCAAGGTGGTCACCGGGTTGATAAGTCATACCGGCAGGAAGCGCCACTTCTATATGCCGTGTAGATCTTACGGAACGATCTGTATTTTGCAGTTCATCATTTTTAAGAACTTTCATTTTATGGTAGGTGGATGATACCCGTAAAGGAATCGCATTTTCATTTTCGAAGAATTCGATGGTAAACAGCCCAGGCGCTTTGCCCGCATTCAATGGTGTGGCATTAATTGAGAATTCAGTTTCGAGCGCTTTCCACAGGGAGTTGTGCCATAACTCATAGCCGCCCTCAAAATCACCATTTGCATCTCCTTCTCCTATATAATGTATTCTTTTTGCGCCTGATTTCGATAGTTGCTCATCAATGTTTCGTGGCACCAGTTGAAATGTTTTCCAGTCTGAATTGCCGCAGCCCATTACCGTATATCTTACTCCTTTGTAAGTATCCGGATTGTTTTTTGTCATAAGGCTATTCATAAATTTAACCGCATTGTCAGGTGGATTACCATTGTAAGTAGAGCAAATAAAAACGACTGCTCCATTTGTTGGCAGCTTATCGCCATAGTTATCCATGGATGAAATCCGGGATTTAAATCCAAGATGTATAGCTTCATTGCAAATTTGATTTGCTATTTCTTCGGATGCACCCATGTTAGAACCATACAATACCAACAGTGGGGTATTATGTTTAGGATGGCTGGTTAATGTTTCTGTTGAATTCGGGGATTGATTCTTAGAATGGGTGGTTGCGCTGGAAGTTTTTCTATCTGCATCTATTCTTTTTTCAACTTTAATCTTAAAATCGTCAGGTTTTATTGTAATCAGTTCTTTAATCTTTAAGCGGTAATTAGTATGATTGATCAGTTTAAAACGTTGCAATATCATTGACATTATCAGGGTGGCCTCAACCATAGCAAACTGCCTTCCAATACATGCTCTCATACCATTACCAAAAGGTTTAAAGGCATTCACAGGCCTTGAGGCTTCCGCGGCATCATTAAAATGTTCCGGGTCAAATTTGTCAGGATCATTTCCCCAAATCGCCTTATCCCTGTGCAATGCAGGCAACATGGCAAATAACATCCGCCCCTTGGGAATCTTGTATTTGCCCAGCATGGTATCTTCATCAGAAGAAAGCCGGAAGCCTGCTGCAGGAGCCCATAAACGCAGTGATTCTTTCAGTATCTGTGAAATATATTTGAGTTCGGAAATATTCCTGTAATCTGGTGCTATTGTTAAATCGTTGCCCAATACACTGTCAACTTCATCATAGGCTTTTTGTAACACATCAGGGTTGTTGACCAGGAAATTAATAGCAAATGAAATCAGGCCGCTGGTGGTTTCATGGCCTGCGATCAGGAAAGTTAACACCTGGTACCTGATATTCTGGTTGTCGAGTTTTTCACCGGTAGTTTTATCAACTCCATTCAGCATCAGGTTCAGAAAATCTATCTTGTTTAATGTGTTGGTTTTTCTTCTTTCATTAATTACATCATCCACTGTTTTATTCATCATCCGGAGGCTATTCTTAAATTGCTTTTTCCGTTTGAACTCTAAAAGAGTGGTAAAGGGCAATTTATAATTATTCCTTAGTGTTTCTTCCAGGCAATAATTCATACTTTCAACAAAAGGATGCAGTTTGTCTGATTCAAAAGAATGGAAATCGTAATCAAATCCGCAAAGGCCTATGGTGTCAAAAGTAAGCCTTGACATATCGTGAGGCACGTCTAATTCGGTATTTGTTGTTGTTGCCTTATCCCATTTACTTAATAATTTCCAGGCAATTTCAAGCATTCGTGGATAGTACCCTTTCATTGCCATCATGCTCATTCCGGGTAATAGAATATTATGTGCCTTTTGCCAGTTAGGTTCATGATTATGTGCTGTAAATAATCCATCTCCCGCAAGAACCCGCAGTTTTTCAACTGGCCCGGCAACTATTTTATGAAACCGTTTTTCATCACACAGCTCATCTATCAATTCATTGCCGCTTATCACTACCAATTTCTTATTCAGAAGCTTTAGCTCGTATATAGGGCCATATTGTTGTGACAGCGCTAATAACGTCTGGATTGGCGGCTTTCCCGACAATTGATGGAAGTTTCCGATAATTAGTTTCCTTGGAGGATGCGGAATACTATTTGCCATGTTATTTAATATTATTTTTAGAATTGAAAAATAATTATTTTTCATTTATTAGTGAGCGGCAAATAGCAATAAATTAATTACTAATTTTTTTCGAATTTAGTCCCTATTTTCTATATTTATGCAATATGCTTACACCGCTGCTTACTTACATTAACGATATTCATCCCATTAGTGATGAAATAAGATCTGATTTAGAAAAATACCTCGAAATCATTGAAGTTCCCAAGCACCATTTGCTATTGAAAGAAGGGCAAAGGAACGATTATGTTTTTGTGGTATTGAAGGGTTTATTACGTATGTATTACTTAAAAGATGGTGAGGAGGTTTGTTCGAGGTTTACGGACGAAAATCATATTTCCTTATCTGTAAATAGTTTTTATTCCAGGATTCCCGGTTATGAATATATTGAAACGCTGGAGCCATCTGTTATTGCGCGAATTCATCATGATAATTTACAGAGACTTTATAATGATTATATTGAGTACAATTATATAGGACGAATTATAACCCAGGAATATTTTATTAAAAGTGAAGAAAGGCTTTACTTACTGCGTAAACAAAGTGCTGAAGAACGTTACCTGTTTTTTTTAGAACATTATCCGGGCTTACTGCAAAGAGTTCCATTAAAGCATATAGCCACCTTTCTAGGTATCACACTTGAAACACTTAGCCGGATAAGAAATAAATTAAGTAAGAGCGCTGGTAAGAAAAAAAAGTCATAATGTATCCTGTTTTTTATCAAAATTTGCTTTGACAACTCTTGTTTGCTTTATCTTGCTTTGGTCTGTTTTAAAAGGGCCTTCTCCAAATGAAAATAAATAAATTTCCGGTTTCAATGTATCCGGATATTCATGCCATGCTTCACGGAAATCAGCATTCATTACAATAAGTTTTTCCAAAATTGATTCAGCAAATCGTTGTTTTAATTCTTCGGTTGGTGTAACAGAAATTTCAAAATAAAAAGCAGGGCGTACAGACGCCTTTTCTCCTTCCAATACTGCCTGGCAAAAAGAACGTGTAATTTTTGCAAGTTCCTTATCGGCATATAAACATTGTTCAATATCTTCAGGATATATATTTGCGCCCATGATGCTGATAGTAAAATCACGTCTCCCGTAAATCCACATAAATGGGAAGGTTAGATTCTTATTTTCTTCACCCTTTGTCAAATCATCCATATTATACCCCAGTGACATTAATTTTTCACTCATCTGGTCGTAGCGGCTTATGCCTCCTTCATCGTGAATGTTGTACCTGATTCTCGGAGACATGACAGATTTGCGGGTAATGGTGAAAATAAGCTCTCTGTTGCTATTTACTTCGATATAATGCATCACAGGATTATATTGAAATATCATTGGCAGGCGTGAATCTTCTCCAAATAAAAGACTTCTTACCTGAGGGTTTTCTCTTGCAAGGTTCCTGATTGCGATTGTGAGTGGTGTTTCGCCTCCGATGCCTATTTCGAGATCGGTAGCCCCGTAGCCGCTAAAAACTTTTTTATAGCCTGCTAATAAATAATCTCTCAATCCTTCAGACATTCCTTCGCCGCCAACTAATGCATAAAGCGAATATTTCTCCCAGGGGAAATTCTGATCTCTCGCATAATCATACAATTGTTTTAAAAAGGGAGGGTACCCGGTTATCAGATATTCTTGTTCGTGTCCGAAAAACTCAAGTGTGTGCAAAATCTTTCCAATATCCGGCCCTGTGTTTTTTACAATACCGTTCCGCTGCAAGGCAATCCCCATATTTACTCCCGTAGCCCATGCCCCCATCGAAAACGCATTAATAGTAAACCATGGTTTTTTCCCAAAACAAAACCTGGAAAAATAACTAATGAATGCATGTGATTCATGACGTTCCCGCAAGCTTCTTACCCAATTATAAGGAATTCCTGTACTTCCAGAGGATTCGTCAATAGCAATTCCAGATGCCGGGATTTTCCCATTAATACATCTCTGTATGGTCGGATATTTTTTTATATAAGTATCTTTGTCTGTAAAAGGAATATCACTCCATTTTTTTATGTCTTTATCTCTAATAAAATTTCTATAAGCGGGAACTTTCCGGACAGCAAAATAATATACCCGTCTTGCTCTTATCCGACTTGTCCAATCAAGATATTTGGGAGAAAGAAACCTGAATCCTCTTATGAACGTTTCATATTTCCGTGCAATGAAATAAAGAAAGACATTCCTAAAGGACAGTGATAAAAATCTCAGCCTGTCAGCAATTACAGGACTTGTTTTATTAAAATTCACATTTTTTGTTTCTGTTCGCATATCTTAATGAATCGTTTTTAATAATACTGTTCAGATATTAGTGATCTTGGCAGAGAACTGCAAAAAAGTAATCTACAAAGTAAAAAACAATATTTATACTAACTTTTAATTTAGTTATAAAAACATGATTTTGTTTAAAGAATGAGTCAAAGATATTTGTACAAGAGCTGAATTTATTTGACAATTATCAAATAATCATTTAATTCTTCACTGTTTCAACTGTATTAAAACGAAAAGTGGCGAGCCTCTTTGACTACGCCACCTTCATTAAACACACTTTGTTTTTAATGAATCCAGATTTTAATGTACACTCAATTTATAATCTATAAAGCACTGCAAGTAAAATCCTGTCTTCTGATTTTACAAGATTGGGTTCCCCTGCTTGTTGATGGAATAGGAGCGCCCCCTGGTACCTGGTATTACCTTCAGAATTCATTTTCTTTTGTCAGATGAATTTCTGCCGGTTCCCTTACTATCAGGGGTACACGTTCAACAATAACATTATTATAATCAAGCCCAAAAGCTTCCGCATCAGGAAGGCTTAGTATATCAAGAATAAAATAAAGCTTCATGACGATGTTTTTCCAAAAAGGAAGTTCGTTTTCAAATGATAAAAAGCTTTTCATAACTACAAAACGAAAATCTCCGCAGGTGCCATGCTGCTCTATCATACAATAATTTTTTTCTACAGCCACCTCATTATTTGCTACCATATCGTTTACTATCTTCCTGAACAGGAAATTGATTCGCGGCACAATGCGGAATCCTAATTTGAACCGTACATAAACCAAGTCCTGAGGGGCGATTACTTTTGTGGAATAACTCATGGTATAAGGTGCATCATCCACGTCCACATGCACCAGCCAATAAAGATCCGCGCGTTTTGGCTGCTGGCAAAAAATAGATTCAATAATCCTTTGCTCTATAATGCCGGGCCGTTCCGCGGCAGTGAGATATACGAGGTGAGTGGCAAATTTTGGAATGGAGGAATCATTACTCAATTTTATTACAGATGGTATGTAATTATCAAGGCGAAGATATTTTTTATACTTGTTTTTTATGCGCCTGCCTGCATACCATATATACATGGTGCCAACAAGAAGTAAACCTATCAGCATGGTTAGCCAGCCGCCATGTGCGAACTTCTTAAGATTGGCTGTTAGAAACGTAATTTCAATGCCTAAGTAAATTATGAGCAAAGCAAATATAAATACCTTAGGCATTATTTTTTTTGAATACAGGTAAACACTCAACAATACAGTTGTCATTAACATGGTCAGCGTTACGGATAATCCAAATGCAGCTTCCATATTACTTGATTCGCGGAAATAAAGTACCATGCCAATACATCCTGCCATCATCATCCAGTTGATAGATGGAATATAGACCTGGCCGCGTAATTCAGAAGGAAATTTGGTACGTAATTTGGGCCATATTTCCAGCCGTACAGCTTCATTAAACAGTGTATAAGTACCGCTTATGAGGGCCTGGCTTGCTATTATTGTAGCGAATGTGGAAATAGTCACCGCAGGGATTAAAAACCAACGTGGCACTAAGCCATAGAATGGATCTACATCATTAAGTGTTTGACCTACATGTGATTCAAGCAGCGCCGCTTCACCGAAATAACATAGCAGCAGCGAAACTTTGATAAATATCCACGCCATTTGAATGTTCTTCCGCCCAACATGCCCCATATCGGCATATAATGCCTCAGCCCCGGTGCAACATAAAAACACACCTCCCAGCACCCAAAATCCTTCGGGATAATATACAATCATCCGGTAAGCATATATCGGGTTTAATGCCCTTAACACTGAAAGATCTTTTATCAGGTAGCTGCCCCCAAGCACAGCGATCATGGCAAACCATAAGACCATAGTTGGCCCGAATATTTTCCCGATACTCCCTGTGCCGGTTTGTTGAAAAAGAAACAATGCCGCCAGAATGCCTATCGTTATAGGCAGTATAGGTATATCCGGGTAAATACTCTTAAGTCCTTCTATTGCTGATGTAACGGATATTGGCGGCGTGACAAGGCTGTCCGCTATCATAAAACTGCCGCCGATAATGGCTGGCCAGAGCAACCATTTTGCATGTCTTCGGATCAATGCAAATAAGGAGAAAATACCTCCTTCACCCTTATTGTCTGCCCACATGGTTATCAGTACATATTTAATGGTAGTCTGAAAAGTAAGTGTCCAGAAAATAGCGGAAACACTACCCAATATCAGGGTTTCACTAATAATACGGTTACCGAGAATTGCTTTATAAGTATATAATGGAGAAGTACCTAGATCGCCGAATACGATCCCAAGAGCGATTAATACTCCTGTAAATGTTATTTTCTTAATATCAATCCCTTTCATTAAACAGGTTGCCTTAGTGCTTGTAAAATACAATTATATTTTTGGTCTGTTATAATGTATTTGTATGGAAAAAGTGGCGAGCCAAATCCGACTACGCCACTCTTCACTAAACACACCCTGTTTTTACCTGTATCAGCATTTTTAATCGTTTTAATTATAACCTGAAAAGCACAGCAAGTAAAATCCTGTCTTCTGATTTTACAAGGTCAGGCACCCATATGTTGGGGTTGGTGCTCGTGTTTGGGAGTGGGGTATAGGTATAACCACTTGGTGAAGTAACACCTCCGGTACCTGCATAATATGGATGGTCAGCTTCCCTGTGTACATATTCTATGCGGAATTCAATACTCTGGTTTGGCATCCAGCTAATGTTAGTGGAGGCATCCCATCCGCTAAACTGGTCACCAGCGTTTTCAGTAAACGGATGAGTGCCTGCCGGTTGAGTGGGGTTGTATTGATTTGGGAAAGGGCTTGCATCTCCTGTTGGTGCAAGCACCAGGTAACGCCCGGGATTTTTCATCCATCCTCCGCCAATGCACCATGCCCATTTATTTTTAGCAAACCATATCCGGTTATAAGCCATTAAACTAACAAAGTATTGTGCCGGATTATTTACCGGATCGCTGTTATTAAATCCATTGACCCCATCACCTTTTTCAAAACCTATATCTCCCGTTAAAGATAAGGCCGCCTTGGTTATCCCTGTTGATTTGCTGTCAGTATAGTATTTCCATAAAAAGCTGTTATCTGAATGGAACCTATGCCTTCCAAGGTAACCTGCGGCATCAGTTCCGTAATAATCATTGGTCAGCAGTTTAATATTTGAATTAGGTATCCAGGTAATATTACCACCTACACCCGGTAATTGATTAAACATGCCATAGCTCTGCCATCCGTTGATGATCCAAGGCTCTATTTTTAAATGTTCCGTAGGGAAGATCTGAACCCGGATACCATTGAAAAACCAGGGAGTATTATCGGAAGTAAAAGACGCCTGGTATTCCCAGTTCTCCACCTGGTAGTATGAGTTTAGCCCTATGTATGACATAAACATTCCTGCATCTACATTAATTCCATGCATCACATTAAAGTGGTAACCTGCATACGCTTCGCTGATATAACGATAGACATCCGCAAGGTTGTATTGGCCGCGATAAGGGCTGATGTCATTACGGGGCACTACCGTAGAGCGGGTGCCAAACTGTGTCATTATTCTGCCGTGTGCATCACCAAACATAAAGTCACCACCAATTGCCGCGCAGGAAACTTCCACTTCATCAGTACGGGCCATTGCAGTGGAGCCTACAACCGTATGATCTATCGGGTCATTAAAAGAATGGTTCACATTGGCGTCCAGCATAATGCTCCAGGTAACATATTTACTTGATAAAACAGAAGAATCTCTCCGGTCATTTCCATTATACCATGACTGGTCCAGACCTTCAAAAGGAACCTGTGATTTAATCTCTTTTACCGGCTTGTCATTTGCGCCTTCTGCTACTCCTTGTGCATTTGTTTGTTGCGTAAGCATCAGGGCCGCTACAGCCAGTAATGCCATTTTTGATTTTTTCATTTTGTAATTTTTGGTTTGTAAAATTTATTATTTGGTTGCTTTTGAATAAACATAATTAATTTTAAAGGTTTTGTGCAAGTTGTTATATGCATTGATATCATCATTGCCAAAATTCTGGTCAAGTAGCTCTATGAATTTATCATTATTACGAAATTCATTTTTGAGATTATTTTTTGTAAGCCTCAAAACCGGACCTGCGGAAGAATTGCTGAAGTAATAATTGTTTACAACTTTAAATCCTTTGCTTTGCGCTATATTTTGCGTTTGGGTGTAGATGTATATATAGATGTCGCCGGCTTCGGCTATATTGTACACCTCATTCTTAAAAAACCGGTACACCTTATTGTCACAATCAATGAACCCATAAATTTCATTCTTGTTAAGGGTATATTTTTTCCCTTCGTGATTCACAGTGATAGTTGGGCTGTTCCCGAAAAAGTCGTGTAAATGAATATTCTGGTTATGCTTTTCTTTGGTACAGGGTATTTCATAAGTCAGTTTGTTGTTTTTATAATCCGACAGGTTCATATAAATGCCACTGTGGTGTTGCCCATAAGCATTCAGAGATAATGCGGAAAGGCAGATACTGATAATTTGCAGTTTGATTTTCATAAAATTTAGTTT
Organism: uncultured Bacteroidota bacterium; assembly: GCA_903887005.1. Taxonomy (GTDB): domain Bacteria; phylum Bacteroidota; class Bacteroidia; order Chitinophagales; family Chitinophagaceae; genus Nemorincola. The sequence goes on from CAISOH010000077.1 coordinate 15,773, forward strand.
TACTCTTCTTTATTTGGTTGTTTATTGTTTATTTATTTTTGTGTCATATTCAATAGCTCGTCTGTAATCTGCATGAGCCTGTCTGCGTTTTCACTAATAGTGTTTACCAATGTCTTTTGCCCGTTGTTTAAGAGGCCTGTTTTCTCATCATTGATGTTCTTCACACTTATTTTTATTAATGAGATTGGTGTTTTCAATTCATGAGAAATAGCTGCCAGCAAATTGGTTTTAGTTATGTCTGATTCCTTGAATGAGGTTATGTCACTGAGGGTAAGCACTTCTCCAATACTTACTTTTTCATTGTAAACCGTCCGGTAATCAACTGAGAAGTAACTTTCCTTTCCTTCAGCAATGATCTTTAACGGTTGTTGTTTAGTATTCTTTTGTAAGACAGTTCTCAGGAGATCGTTCCGCAATGCAATATCCGGAGCATACTTACTAATGACGTCCAATGCTTTTAAATTAAACAATGCTTCCGCTTTATGGTTAATGAACAGCACTTTGTTATTCGCGTCAAGCCCTATTACCGCATCTTCCATTTGGTTGATAATGGTTTCAACACGTTTTTTCTCAAACAGGATCCTGGAAATATTGCTATGCTCATATTCATACAGTTTTTTAGCCATCACGTTGAAAGCGCTGGCCATTTCGCCAAATTCATCTTTGTTGTCTATAAATATCCGTTTCTCATAGTTTTTCTGGGCTATTTCCTTAATGCCTTCCGTGAGCATCCTTACAGGGTTGGCAATGTAACCCGGGAAATTAATTACAAGAGAGAAGCTGATAAGCACAAGGATGGTCGTAAGCACCGTGAGCCAGAGTTTAGCATTTGCTGCTGTGTGAAGTGCGTTAGCATTTTTTCTTTCAAGGGCTTCCTGGTTAAGTACATAGATGTCATATATTTTCTTGTTTATCTTGTGAAATATTGCTGTATCACGGCTGCCGTTTTTTATTTGTTCAAAGTAATACCTCAGTTGTTGTGTGGCTTTATTTTCGCCGGGTTCGGTAACATTGTTTTCCTGCGCTTTCAGGTTCGACTCAAATTTGCCAGGCGCATCCGGGTTAGTATTAATCTCATCAATGGCATTAGACATTTCGCTGCAATAGCGGATAGTATTATAATTTGCCGCCAACAGCATTTCCGTCTTTGAGGAGAGCAGATTTATAAATACAATGGCAACGGTACTTACCGCCAGTAACAATGCGAATAAAATACCAATACCCGTTGCAATCTTTGTTTTTATAGACATAACTTATAATTATGACATTATGATGAGGTCAATATTATTGACAGATAATTTTTTTAATAGTTGATTAAATATGTTCGTCGCAAGTATGATTTCAATAAGGCTTAATGTTGGTTTCCCGATACATACTGTTGTGATATTTTTTTCTTCTGCAATCTGTGTTATGGCTGTTGCCACTTTAATATTCTTCAGCCGTATCACTTCAGCGCCAAGCTCAGTAGCCAGTTTGAAATTATTAATCAGGTGACGTTGCTTATCAAGCGGTATTTTGTCAGGGTCTTCATTGGGAGTTTCCACATACAATACATACCATTGTGCATTGTAATAGCCTGCAAGGCGGGCAGACTTCCGGATAACAATTTTTGATGTCACCTCATTACTGCTGATACATGCCAGTATCTTTTCATGTTTGAAACTAAGATTTCTTGGTACTTCGGATTCGACCTTTCTTTCTATTTGCCCTGCAACTTCCTTTAAAGCCAATTCGCGCAATTGCAGGATACTTTCAGACTTAAAAAAGTTTCGAAGTGCGATTTCCACTTTTTCAGGAGCGTATATTTTCCCCGCCTTCAACCTGTTTATTAGCTCATCAGCAGTAAGATCAATATTCACTACCTCATCAGCCAGTTGCAATACTTTATCCGGAATACGTTCAGCAACTTCAATACCTGTGATCTCCTTTACTACATCGTTAAGGCTTTCTATGTGTTGGATATTCAGCGCACTGATTACGTTGATACCGGCATTCAGTATATCCACCACATCCTGCCAGCGTTTTTCATTTTTGCTTCCGGGTACATTTGAATGTGCTAATTCATCAACCAGTACTACTTCAGGGTGTGCATTCAATACCGCCTGCAGGTCAATTTCATCTAACTGCTTTCCTTTATAAAATACACTATGGCGAGGAATAATAGGGATACCCTCCAATAAGGCGATAGTTTCCTTCCTGTCGTGAGGCTCTATAAAACCTATTTGTACGTCAATGCCGTTTTTCAACAATTCGTGCGCTTCCAGCAGCATACGGTAAGTTTTACCTACCCCCGCACTCATGCCTATGTATATCTTAAACTTACCGCGTTTTGATTTACGGATTAGTTCAAGAAAATGTTCTGCACTACGTTGGTTTTCTTCAGCCATTTGGATACTGCTGTGTAATTTTTTATTTAAGATTATCTAAATCAATATTCAATTTCAAAACATTAATGCGTTCAGGCCCCATACCATACATGGGTGCGTCAATATGCGCTTTTACAAGAGCCTCTACTTTGTTTTTGTCAAGCCCGCGTACTTTAACTATCCTTGCTACCTGTACCTCAGCACCCTGCACACTGATATGGGGGTCCAGGCCACTGCCACTTGAGGTAACCATATCTGATGGGATATCCGCTTTATTTATACCCGGATTATGCAGCATGAATGAGTCAATGGCAGCCTGTACCGTTACGAGGTAATCAGGGTTATCAGGGCCTTTGTTACTGCCTCCTGATCCGGCGGCATTGTAGCTTACTGCGGATGGGCGTGACCAGAAGTACTTATCATCTGAAAACTTCTGGCCTATATTTTCATAATAGTATTTACCCTTGCCGTCTTTTATGGTAATGCCTTCTCCTTTGTTGGGAGCTATCTGAGCTATCCCCCACATCACAGCGGGATAAACACCTGAAAAGAACAGGATACAGACAATTGTGAGTATAAGCGATGGAATTATTTCTTTTTTCATTTTAAACAGTTTTACTTATTTCTATAATTTTTACATAAACATTGCAACAACCAGGTCAATTAACTTGATACCTATGAATGGAACTAATATGCCTCCCAGGCCGTATATCAGTAAATTCCTTCTCAGCAATGCACTGGCGCCTATTGGTTTATAAGCCACACCCTTCAAAGCCAGTGGTATCAGCATCGGAATAATAATGGCGTTGAAAATTATTGCAGAAAGTATAGCGCTTGACGGGCTATGCAGGTTCATGATATTAATACGCTGCAAAGCAGGTATAGAAGTAATGAACAAGGCCGGTACAATAGCAAAATACTTGGCAACATCATTGGCTATAGAAAAGGTAGTTAAGGTGCCGCGTGTCATCAGCAATTGTTTGCCTATTTCTACAATTTCTATCAGCTTGGTGGGGTCATTGTCTAAGTCCACCATATTCCCCGCTTCTTTGGCAGCAGCGGTACCGCTATTCATTGCCACGCCCACATCTGCCTGTGCGAGGGCAGGGGCGTCGTTAGTGCCGTCTCCCATCATAGCTACCAGCTTTCCATTTTCCTGCTCCTTGCGTATATAAGCCATCTTATCTTCCGGCTTCGCCTCAGCTATATAGTCATCTACCCCTGCTTTTTCAGCTATATATTTTGCAGTTAATGGGTTGTCACCTGTTACCATCACCGTTTTTACACCCATTTTCCTCAGGCGCTCAAATCGTTCGTGTATGCCGGTCTTAATAATATCCTGTAATTCAACAACGCCCAGTACTTTATCATTTTCAATAACCACAAGTGGCGTCCCTCCATTTGCTGCAATGCCGTTAACAATAGTTGTTATTTCCGGCAGGTATATATTCCCGGCTTTCAGCACCATGGCTTTAATAGAATCGCTGGCTCCTTTCCTTATCTTTATTCCGTTTACGAGGTTTACACCGCTTGATCTTGTTTCAGCTGTGAAATTGATATGGTGCAATACCTCTGATTTATATTTATCAAACCGGTCAGCTGCCAATGGATTATCTGCCAGCATTTTTTTACCCAATTCCACAATGGATTTGCCTTCCGGAGTTGTATCCGACTCGGAGCTAAGTATAGCGGCATGTATCAGTTCATGCAAGGTAATATCGGGTGCCTGGTAAAAATTGGTCGCTTTGCGGTTGCCTATTGTTATGGTGCCTGTCTTATCAAGCAATAACACATCAAGGTCTCCCGCAGTTTCAACTGCCTTGCCTGATTTTGCAATTACATTTGCCCGCAACGCCCTGTCCATACCTGAAATTCCGATGGCTGATAGCAGTCCGCCGATAGTGGTAGGTATCAGGCACACAAACAGGGAAATATAAGCGGATATAGGTATGGGCGTTTTTGCATAAGATGCAAATGGCTGGAGCGTAATACAGACAATAATAAATACGAGGGTGAACCCTGCAAGCAATATGGTCAGCGCTATTTCATTAGGCGTCTTTTGCCTTGATGCACCTTCCACTAGGGCAATCATCTTATCGAGAAAACTTTCTCCCGGCTCCGTAGTAACCTTCACTTTTATTCTGTCTGACAATACTTTGGTACCGCCTGTTACGGAGGATTTATCACCACCTGACTCGCGGATAACCGGTGCAGATTCCCCGGTAATAGCTGATTCATCAATGGTAGCGATACCGTCAATGATCTCTCCGTCCGTAGGTATAGTATCGCCTGCTTCACAAATGAATACATCTCCTTTCACCAATTGTGAAGAGGGTACAATGTGTATCTCATTCAAAAAAATGTCGCCAATTATCTGAATTTTCTTTGCAGGAGTATCTTCCCTTGTTTTTCTTAACGAAGCTGCCTGTGCTTTTCCCCGTGCTTCTGCCAGCGCTTCCGCGAAATTGGCGAATAGCAAAGTAGCAAGGAGGATGAGGAATATGATAAGATTATAAACAAATGATCCCTGGCTCTTTTCGCCTGCTAATATCCAGGCGCAAACAAACAGCATGACCACCGTTCCTATCTCAACGGTAAACATTACAGGACTGCGAAATTGATATTTTGGATTCAGCTTAACAAAAGACTGCTTAACAGCTTCCAAAACCAATTCTTTTTTAAACAGGCTTTCTTTACGGTCTCTTTTCATTTTTTTAATTTTTAACCCCCTGCCCCTAAAGGGGAGTGCGATGATCAAGGTCATTTGGGGGCTTAGTTCATTTTTCGTTTTTTTAATACTAATTTGATATTGTTGTTTCTTTATTCTCAAGCTAAATGTTTTGTCCCCAAAGCACTCCCCTTTAGGGGCCGGGGGTTTAATGCATTTTCATCCATTCGGCAATAGGCCCTAAAGCCAATGCAGGAAAGAACGCAAGTGCAGCTATAATTACTTTCACTGCGAATACCAACATTCCGAAAGTTCCGGTATCTGTTTTAAGGGTACCACTGCCGGCGGGTATAAATTTCTTTTGGGCTATTAATCCTGCTATTGCTACCGGGCCTATAATGGGCAGAAACCTTGAAAAGAGCAACACAATACCTGTAGTGATATTCCAGAATGGATTGTTGTCGGCTAAACCTTCAAAGCCGCTGCCATTATTAGCAGATGAAGAGGTGTATTGATAAAGCATCTCGCTGAAACCATGATAAGAAGGATTGTTTAACCATCCGCTTGCATTATGTTTTCCTGCCGCATCCGCAAACCACCAGCCCATATTGGTATCATGTGCCGCGAAGTAACTTGCAACCGATGTTCCGGCAAGTATAAGGAAGGGGTGGAACAAGGCAATGATCATGGCAATTTTCATTTCCCGTGCCTCTATTTTTTTACCTCCGAATTCAGGAGTACGCCCTACCATTAATCCTCCGATAAACACAGCAAGGATCACATAGATAAAGAAGTTAAGAAACCCTACGCCCACGCCGCCATAAAATGAATTGATCATCATTCCCAGCAACATATTCATCCCGGATACGGGCATAAAGGAATCGTGCATGGCATTTACCGAACCTGTGGAAATAACCGTGGTGGCGATGCTCCAGAATGCGGACGCAATAGCGCCGAAGCGGATCTCCTTGCCTTCCATATTACCTCCCGGCTGGGAAATTCCCATTTGAGCGATATATGGATTACCATGTACTTCCGCCAAAATAGTTGGTATTACAAGGATCAGGAAGCCGGTAGTCATCACACCCCAGAACACCCATGCCAGTCTCTTTTTGTTGCAATAAAACCCGAATGCAAATACCATAGCAAAGGGGATAAGAATCTGTGCTATCATCTGCACTATGTTGGACAGGTAGGTGGGATTTTCAAACGGATGCGCTGAGTTAGCGCCAAAAAAACCTCCACCATTGGTGCCTACATGTTTTATAGCCACAAATGCTGCTACCGGGCCACGGCTTACATGCATGGTATCCCCTTGCATTGTTATCACATTGTCTATGCCTTTGAAAGTCATTGGCGTTCCTTCAAATAAATGAATGGCTGCAATGAGTATGCATAATGGTAAAAGGATACGGGTGCAGCTTTTCAAAAAATAATTGTAAAAGTTGCCTAACTGCTCCGTTGTTCTGTCTCTGAGCGCATTGAATACTACAGCGGCGGCAGCCATACCAGTACCAGCAGATACAAACTGAAGGAACATCAGGCCAAACACCTGTGAAAAATAGGAAACTCCGGTCTCGCCGCTATATTGCTGCAGGTTGCAGTTCACCAGGAAAGAGATGGCGGTATTCCATGCCAGGTCGGGTGTCATGTTCGGATTATGATCCGGGTTCATGGGCAGCCAGCTTTGATTCAGCAGGCAGAACATAGCCCATAAGAACCAGATAAGGTTCAATGTGAGCATGGCCACAAGGTTCTGTTTCCAGTCCATTTCAACCGTTGGGTCAATGCGCGAGATTTTAAAAAATAACCGTTCAATGGGATTAAATATAAAACCGGTCCAAACGCGTTTCCCTTCGTAAACTTTTGCGATATACCTCCCCAGAGGTACCGCCAATAATAATGTTGCGACAAACATCACAACTACTCCCAAAATTTGAGGATTCATGTAAAATTGATTTTATAATGATTAAAATTTTTCCGGTTTAATTAATACATAGACCATATAGACAAACGTCAATATTGCTATAATGAAAAGTGCGGCCATGAGCGTTGATTTTTACTTGTTATTTAATTGTTTTTGAATACTTATATTTTACTGTGGTTAAGGGGTTTCATATCTTTTCAAACCAGTCTATTGATTTATAAAGAAGCCAAAAACCAATGAGCGCTCCGATAATTAATACTGTTGTTACTAACATATTTTGTTATTTTACTATTCTATGATACAAAGAGAATTTATTTTATTATTTATTCATATGATTTGCATTAACCAGCTAAGTGATTATTGTTAACCCAACTAATGATTTCTGTCACTGTAAGCATTTAACCTATTTTCAGGAGTGCCCCTAAGTAATGGTAACAAAATAAGACCCACCGAAATTATTTATTATATTTTGTAAGTAATGATGATAAATGAATTCTCCTATACCCCATATTCTATTGCAAAACATAAAAATA
>CAISOH010000078.1 GCA_903887005.1 uncultured Bacteroidota bacterium
CTTATAATGAAAAAATAATGAAAAATCTGAAACAAAAATTAATTTGAAATGAAAATTTTAGAAATGTAAAGGACCCAAACATAAAATAAAATCACTCATATAATTTGTTTAGGAAAAATATGTAGTTTTTAGAGATGCCCTAAACCCTTTTAAAATAAACCAATTATTTGCTTTTATCGGATAATTGTGAATTGTGTCCGTCATGATATTTGTTGTTCCAGTGGAGTCTATTCCAAAAAACAACTTACGGCTATGTCCTATTTGCCATAAAGGGCTAGCAGCAGTATCAGGAATAAAATTTGACATAGTGCCACTTGTAAATTTTATGATAGTTGAGCTTATGGGGATCCCATCAATAACCTGTGAAGTAGAGGCTAATGGCATCAATAATGTTACACTCAATAAGGAAAGGATTATATTCTTCAAAGCAAAGTTTTACATAAAGTTATAAACAAATTATGTATAATGAAGATTTTCTTTTTTCAACTGTTCAAGTTATGCTGCTGATCTCGAAGCATTTGCGTCCAATTGAAAGAGGCTGCCCGTTTGAGGCAGCCTCTTTCAATTATTCGATTTTTTACTTTTGAATTTTGAATTAACATTATGCGCTCACCATCACTACCGGTGCAGCTGAACGTATTTCGTCATTTGCCTGATCAGCATACTTGGCGAAATTCTTTACAAACAGTTGCGCCAGTTCGTTCGCTTTTTTATCATAAGCTTCCTTATCGGCCCAGGTATTGCGTGGCGACAATATTTCAGATGGAACATCCGGCACTGCATTAGGCATTAATATACCAAAAACTGGGTGCGCTTCATATCCTACATCTGTCAGTTGTCCGTTCATGGCCGCAGTAATCATAGAACGGGTATAGCGAAGTTTCATACGGCTGCCAACACCATAAGAACCGCCACTCCAGCCTGTATTAACAAGCCATACATTCACATCATGATGTTTTTCCAGTTTCTGGCCTAAAAGCTCTGCATACTTTGTAGGATGCAATGGCAGGAACACACGTCCGAAACAAGCTGAGAAAGTGGTCTGTGGCTCTGTAACCCCCACTTCGGTACCTGCTACCTTAGCAGTGTATCCGCTGATGAAATGGTACATAGCCTGCGCTTTTGTGAGCTTAGAAATTGGCGGCAATATGCCAAAAGCATCGCAGGTAAGGAAGAATACATTTTTAGGCTGCCCCCCGAAAGAAGGTTCTTTAGCATTCGTAATGAAATCAATCGGGTAAGCCGCACGGGTATTTTCCGTTACGCTTGCATCTGCGTAGTCAACTGTATTAGTACCGGGGAAGAATTTAGTATTTTCAAGCAGTGCGCCCGGTTTTATGGCCGCATATATCTGTGGTTCTTTTTCTGCGCTTAGGTCTATGCATTTTGCGTAACAGCCGCCTTCAAAGTTGAAAACAGTTATATCAGCCCATCCATGTTCGTCATCGCCTATCAGGGCGCGGTCAGGGTCGGCGCTGAGTGTCGTTTTACCGGTTCCGCTCAATCCGAAGAAAAGGGCAACATCACCATTCTTACCTTCATTTGCTGAGCAGTGCATGCTCAGGACTTTTTGCTCATGCGGCAGTATGAAATTCAATACGCTGAAAATACCTTTCTTCATTTCGCCCGTATAGGCAGAACCACCTATCAGTATCACTTTACGGGTAAAATTAACCATCGTAAAGTTGCCCTGGCGTGTACCGTCAACAGCAGGATCAGAAAGGAATTCCGGGGCCTGAAGGATCAGCCAGTCGTGTTTTTGTGTTTCTATTTCGCTGGAAGTCGGGCGAAGGAATAAGTCGTTGCAAAACAGGTTTGCCCATGGTGTTGTGTTCACCACGCGAATGTTCAGGCGATAAACAGGGTCTGCGCAGGCATACGAATCACGCACCCATACTTCTTTACCTGTAAAATACGCACACACCTTGTCATATAATTTATCAAATGCTTCGGGGGAAATAGGGATGTTTACATCGCCCCAGTCAACGCTATGTTCGGTAATCGCGTCCTTCACGGTAAATTTATCCTTGGGAGAGCGTCCCGTAAATTTACCGGTATGTACACAAAGTGCACCGGTGTCGTTAAGCACTCCCTGCCCGAGGGCTAATGTGGCATTTACCAATTCTTCGGGGGAGAGATTCCAATGTGCAACAGAAACATTAATACCCAGGTCAGCTAAATTGACGTCAGGATTTTTTTTGCCGAATTCTTGCATATGTTATCTTTTTATGAAATAAAAATTACAGTTGGCAAAATTAATACTAAATACCGTAAATGAGATATTATTTTTCAATAGGGTTTATGATTCTTATCATGGTAAAAATTACCATAAATTACATAACAGAAATGAAGATCAAATGACTTTTCTCTCGCATAATAAATACCGTTTTTTAGCCACGTTTTCAACGAAAACATTGCATTCACACAATTGAAAAAAATACTCTTTGTTTGGATATTATCATTTTTATTGCTTTATTTGAGGCCAGATTCGTTATTACTTTAATTGGAATCCAAATAATTTAAAAAATTTTCCTACCAATAAAACCTAAGATTTTCTTTTAAATATACAAAATCAAGAGGTATGAGAAAGATATTCCTGGTATGGATAATGTTAATTCCGACAGGCATATTAAATGTTACAGCCCAAACATCGGTAATATACAATTTCGAGGGTATTGCATTTACTAATCAGGGCAAACCTGTCGCAAATACTGATTTGCTGCTGCGGATATGGATAAAAAACACACAGAAACCTAAAACTATTGTTTATGAAGAGACCCAGAGTGTATCTACTAATGCTAACGGACTTTTTAATCTGCATATAGGTAATGGGAAAATTTTAGGTGGCTCTATGAATACAGTTGGAACGGGAGATGCAAGGTTCATTAAAATAGAAATGGCCTCAATCGGGGAAAGCACCAATGGCAAAATACGCTTTAAATGTATAAAATGCCGCCAAAACAATGAGAAATATATGCTGCATCGTGTTGAAGAAAAAGGGTGATTCCGTTGCAGATTCAATTTCCCGCTGTTCAGGCTGATTTACCAGCGCTTTTTTAAAGTAGGTTACAAAGGGCCTGTCTTTCATATGGTTCCTGGTATTATAAAACAAGAATGCTTTTCCCATTTCTAAATTACACCAAAGAATATTACAGTTACAGAAAAACGATGACAAAATCTCGCTACTTTTGAAGGCATGTTTTTTTATATCTTTCTTAAAAACCAACCATTATGTCACTCATCATTGCAGCCACTGACTTTTCAAATATTGGCAAAAACGCCGTCAATTATGCCTGCGGCCTTGCTTCAGCCCAAAATGCACAACTGATCATCGTGCATTCGTATTTGATGCCAATAATGTTTAGTGACGTTCCAATGCCCGCAACAATGATCAACGATACACAACATGATGCGGAATCACAAATGGATAAACTGGTAAATGATTGCTCTGCCGCATACCCTGATGTAAATATGGAAGGCAAGGTCGTTTATGGAGATATTGTTGACGTAATTGACGAATATTCTGAAGAGCATATAATACCACAGATAATTGTAGTTGGAAACAGCAGTGCAGCGGAAATAAATACCTGGCCCGACAGCACATTATATGAAACCTTCAAAAAAGTAAAATACCCCGTACTTGCCGTTCCACCCGGTGCAACATTCAAACCTGTACAAAAGCTCTGCTTCGCATTTGATAACAAGCATGCAGGCAATCATAACGCATTCAGTCAGTTAAGGGATATTACCGGGCAACTAAATGCTGAATTGCATGTACTCAATATTCAAGCAAATGTACCTAACCAGGATAATAAACCGGATTTCGACGAAGATGCTAAAACACTTCTGACAACGCCAAACACTAAATCCCACTTCTTATACGAAACGAATGATATCAACCTGGGAATAGAGACTTTTATTGAAAAGAATAATATGGACATCCTGGCAATGATACCCCGCAAACATACATTCTTTGAAGGATTGTTTCACAAAAGCCATACAAAAGCCCTGGCTCATCATAGCCACATTCCAGTACTCGCCCTGCATGACGACGGTGAATAGTAAGCAGTTGACAATTTGCAGCTGAAAGTCAGCAATTTACCTTTAGTACAGCCAACAGTAAACTTAATTTTAAGGGATTGCCAACTGTAAACTGCCAACATACTTACAGACAACTGTAAATTGTCAACTGTCAACTTATTTACCGGCAATTGCTAACTTCCTTTCCGTTTCTTAATAATATACTTTATTCCCTTGAAGGACAGTTCAATAGCTTTCCATTTCAGATAACCGCCAATGAACTCTATGGCAGCTTTTTGGAGTAAGCTTTTGCCGGGCTTTTTTACAGTATCCTCTTTCCAGGGTCCTGATTTTGGAACATCTTCTTTTTTGGAAAACCAGCCAACCGCCAATTTTACCACCTGACTTACAACAGGATTGGATATCGGCAAAAAGTCAAGCACAGTACTTAAAACATCTATACCTGTATCTTCTCCTTTTGAGCCCTTCTTACCCAATAACCCATCCAGCGATAAAAACTGCTCTTTATCCAATTGCTTTATTTCCTTCCGCAGGATTTGTTTTTCCTGCTCAAGGTCATCTATGCTGCGTAATTTTTTTGGGTAAAGTTTCATTATTATTACCTGTAACTATGGGTATGCAACCCTTTATAAACCTTATGTAATCGTAAGCCAGCCGAACAACAATTAATATATTGACACATTACCCTCCATCATATTTTCACATTAATTGAGCCCTTTGGCCATTAAGCAATTGAGCCACTAATCTTCCTCATCTTCCGTCATAACCCGTATGAATGCATTGGCAAAAAACTTCATAATTTTTTTACGCAATACATACACCGATATCAGCAACAGAAAATAAATACCAACAGTAATAAAAAAGGATGCCGGTTTTGATAAACCACAGCCAATCAAAGCCACAGTAAGTCCAAAACCGGCAAAAAGAAGGATACATAGCCCAATGAACAAACCCACCAGGGCAAACATCAAATAACTAAACAGACTCGCTGATTGCCCTATAAAATTGAGTTTTAACAATTTTATATTGACATCAACATAGTCCGTTATCTTTTCTTTAATACTGGCGAATATACCCATCAGAGAAAGCTAAATTAAGAATGGTAAATTTCTTCTTCGATGTGGTCAGTATCAATTTTCGCGAATTTACCCTTCAGTCCGTTCAGGCTCTTTTTTAGCTTTTCCATATCTTCCTGACGTGTTTCTTTGTCTGTAGCCAATACATAGCCAACAGCCACACCAACGGCAGCCCCTATCAATAAAGTAGCAATAGTATTCCCTGTCTTTGCCATACAATAATATTTTAATGATTTTATAAGATTAGTTTCAATGATGACCTAAAAATATCATGCCAAAGATACAACATATTGTTTTCCCGTCAACTGATGAATATCATTCTTAACATAAAGAAAATCCTGAACCACCAAGACCTATTAAAATATTATGGACTTTCTCTGTTACTTCTTTCCAAACTATTTCGCTCTATCTCAACTACAAAATGTAAACTCAAAAGCCGCCAAAGAAAAATGGCTGTCCCGGAAATCCTGGACAGCCATCCTCAAAAATATTAACAGAAAAATTATGCGGTTTCTTCTGTTGCAGGAGTTTCTGGTGTTTCAGCAACAGCTTCAGGAGCAGTTGGGGCTTTCTTAGCGCCACCTGCTTTGCGGCCACGGCGTGTTTTCTTAGCGGCTGCGGCTTCCAGATCTTTACCGTATATCTCGTTAAAGTCAACCAGTTCTATCAGAGCCATATCAGAAGCATCACCTGCCCTGCGTGGCAATTTGATAATACGGGTATAACCACCGGGGCGGTTAGCCACTTTGTCGCCAATTACGCCAAACAGTTCCTTAATAGCTTCCTTATCCTGAAGGTAACTGAATACGATACGGCGGTTGTGCATATTATCCGTTTTGCTGCGGGTAATAATTGGCTCTGCATATACACGCAAAGATTTTGCTTTCGCCAAAGTAGTAGTAATACACTTATGCTCTATGAGCTGGCTGGTAAGGTTGGAAAGTAACGCAGCGCGGTGTGAAGCGGTGCGGCTTAAATTCTTGATTTTGTCTCCGTGACGCATGACATTTGTTTTTTAATTCCCTCATACCGTGTCAGGAATTATGAGGTACTTTGTTAAGTTAAAAGTCAAAAGTTAAAACACTAAAGTATCCATATTTTAACTTAGTAATTTATAAAAAGAAAAAAGGTCAAAAACAAAAACTTTTAGGTTTTCACTTTTGACCTTTAACTTAATTAATCTTCTCCTCTGCGGAATTTATTGATATCCATTCCGAAATGCAGGCCACGTTCGTGAAGCACCTGCTCAATTTCAGACAGTGATTTCTGCCCGAAATTGCGGAATTTCATTAATTCTTCCTGTGTATATTGTACCAGTTCGCTCAGCGAGTTGATCTTGGCTGCTTTCAGGCAGTTGAATGCACGTACTGAAAGTTCCAGATCTTCAAGCGGTGTGTTCAGTACCTTGCGTACCAGCAATGTTTCTTCATCAACTATAGTTTCTTTCTCTTCGCGTTTTGTATCTAAAGAAATATTCTCATCGGTAATGATCATCAGGTGCTGGATAAGAATACGGGAAGCCTCTTTCACCGCTTCTTCAGGGTGAATAGTGCCGTCCGTATTTACTTCCATAATGAGCTTTTCAAAATCGGTGCGTTGCTCAACACGGGTATTTTCAATAGTATATTTTACGTTCTTGATCGGAGTATAAATAGAATCAATTGCTATCAATCCCAATGGAGCGTCAATAGGACGGTTTTCTTCAGCAGGAACATAACCACGTCCTTTGCCAATGTGTAATTCCATCTGAAAACCTGCGCCCGGCTGCAAATTGCAAATAATCAGGTCGGGGTTCATTACCTGGAAGTTAGGCAGTGATTCGCCTATCATTCCTGCTGTGAATACTTCCTTGCCTTTTATGTTCAGATCAATTTTTTCACCTGCAAACTCACCTACTTCTCCGATTGCTTTCAGGCGTACTTGCTTGAGATTCAATATAATTTCAGTAACATCTTCAAGTACACCTTTAAGTGTAGCAAACTCATGATCCGCTCCTGGAATCCTTATCGCTGTGATAGCAAATCCTTCCAATGAAGAAAGTAATACACGGCGCAAAGCGTTACCAATGGTAACACCGTAGCCCGGCTCCAGTGGGCGGAATTCGAACTGCGCCTCGAAATCAGTTGTTTTCTGAAGAGCTATTTTATCCGGTTTTTGGAAATTCAATATGGCCATATTGATATTTTATTTTTGTGATTTATTATTTGTGACTTAATTATTAATATAACTATAGGGTTGGCATCAGCCAACCCTCCATTAATTATTTAGAATATAATTCTACTATCAACTGTTCTTTTATGTTCTCCGGAACAGATTCGCGCTCAGGATGTGAAAGATAAGTTCCTTTCATATCCTTTTCATTCCATTCTACCCAGTTAATCCTGGTGTTTTTACCACGGATCATACCTGTAACAGTAGGATTGGCTTTGCTCTTAGGTTTCAGTTCTATCGTATCTCCTGGTTTCAGGCTGTAAGATGGAACATTTACAACTTCCCCGTTTACCATTATGTGCTTATGTGAAACAAGCTGGCGGGCAGCAGGGCGGGTAGGCGCTACACCCATACGATAAACCGTATTATCGAGGCGTGCTTCCAATAACTTTATTAGAGATTCGCCGGTTGCTCCTTTAATGCGCGCAGCCTCTACATAAGTATTAAAAAATTGTTTTTCCAGCAAGCCATAAGTATATTTGGCTTTTTGTTTTTCCTTAAGCTGCACTGCATATTCGCTTGCTGTTTTACGCTTGCGGGTAGGGCCGTGCTGGCCTGGAGGGTTGCTGTTTTTACTGAGGCTTTTGCCTGATCCGAGGATTGGTTCTCCGAATATTCGGCAGATCCTGTTTTTGGGTCCTGTGTAACGTGCCATGACGATTTTTTTGTTTAGCTGCTTCGTCTCCTATAAAAATCGTAAAATCCGATCCGAAACAGCATTATTAATTGAAAATTGTTTCCGTTTATTATATCTATGTAAAAGCCGCAAACTTTTAGTTTTTGACTTTATATTATACCCTGCGTTTTTTAGGAGGGCGGCAGCCATTGTGCGGCAATGGGGTTACATCCTTGATTGAAGTAACTTCAATACCAGCATTGTTCAAAGCGCGCATAGCGCCTTCACGCCCTGATCCGGGTCCTTTTACATACACATCAGCACGCTTCATACCTGCATCAGAGGCTACTTTAGCGCAGTCCTGGGCGGCAATTTGTGCAGCATACGGTGTGTTTTTCTTAGAACCACGGAATCCCATCTTACCTGCCGAGGACCAGGATATTACCTGCCCTGCCCTGTTGGTAATGCTGATGATGATGTTGTTGAATGTAGCGCTAATATGCACATCCCCATGCGTGTCAATTTTTACGATTCGCTTTTTAGCGACGGTTTTTGCAGATGCCTGTTGAGCTTTTGCCATTTTGTTTTTAAAAATAAGGTAGTCATTAATAAACAAGCTGATACAAACCAGCCCCAAGCCACTCCTCCCCGTTACGCCCGCACGGATCCGGCAGCGGCATTAGTGATTATTTCTTAGGCGCTTTTTTCTTACCTGCTACTGTCTTACGCTTACCTTTACGGGTACGGCTGTTGGTACGGGTACGCTGTCCGCGTAAAGGCAATCCCTTACGGTGACGAACGCCGCGATAACAAGCTATGTCCATAAGGCGCTTGATGTTCATTTGCACTTCAGAGCGCAACTGGCCTTCTACTTTAAATTCCGCATTAATAATATTACGGATTGCAGTCTGCTCCGCATCATCCCAGTCAACGGCTTTCTTGTCATAATGAACGCCTGCTTTGTCGAGAATGTACTGTGCAGTACTTTTACCAATGCCGAAAATATAAGTGAGCGCAATCTCGCCACGTTTATTTTTCGGAAGATCAATACCAGCTATACGAGCCATTAAAAATTAAAAATTAAAAAATTAAAAAATTAAAAATTAAGATTATCCTTGTCTTTGTTTAAAACGAGGATTCTTTTTGTTTATGATGTACAGTTTACCTTTACGGCGAACGATTTTGCAATCAACGCTGCGTTTCTTTATTGATGCTCTAACCTTCATGACTATATTTTTTACTTTTTATTTAAATTCTATTTTTATAAAAAACAATTAACCGGCCTGCAAACAGGCTGGTGAAGCAACTTATTTATACCTGTAAATAATTCTGCCCCTGCTCAAATCATAAGGGCTCATTTCCACTCCTACCTTATCTCCCGGCAATATCCTGATATAGTGCATGCGCATTTTTCCGGATATAGTCGCAAGTATTTCATGGCCATTCTCTAATCGTACGCGGAACATGGCATTAGATAATGCATCCACTATTGTACCGTCTTGTTTTATCAGAGATTGTTTAGCCATATTTTTTAGGGACTGCAAAGGTAGTAAAAACTTTTTATTTAATTGTAAAATCACTGAAAAATAAATAAACATGGGAAAAACCCTGCAAAATGAAAATAATTACTCCATTTTACTCATTGGTTTTAGTAGTAGCTTTTCAATCCATAAAACAATGAAAGCGCTGCGCTTAAAAATAACGCATAAATAAAAAAAGCAGTATTATCAAAACAAATATGGTTATAATCAGCCTGGTCCTTCTATCATTTGCTCTTCCGGAGATCTCCCCTGGCTTACTTTCGAAATGATGTGATTTATGAATTACATGATGCGCACCAGGATTACCTTCATCCAGCACATTATAATCAAGAGAATTTAATTCCTTCCAGCTATTGTCCGGGTGTATTTCCGGATCCTGGTCTTCGTTCAGATACCCCCGTGTTTCGATAGTATGCAGTATTTCTGCAGCATTTTTTTGGGCCTGTATTTCCCATTCAAAATATTTTTGTATTGAGCCCTGCTGCCTTAAATGCCGGAGTTTCTCTGTAATAAAAAAGGCGCCACTATCATTCACATAAAAAAACCCGTTAGATACTAAAAATTGTATAATATTTTTTACTGCCTGAATTTTTAATTTATTAAAATCCTGCTCATTGATTTGCTCACTTTTCATTAAATTACTCTTCTCATTGTCTGCTATTCCAATCAATTCCAACTGCAGGTGCTCAGGTTTACTCAAAGTTTGAGTTGGAATGGCCTTGTTAAGAATTTCAGCTTCAAAACCGGTTAATGGAATTTCCATAGTTTAAGTTTTCATCAAATGTACAAATTGCCGTTTATTTTTCTAA
>CAISOH010000079.1 GCA_903887005.1 uncultured Bacteroidota bacterium
ACCTCAACGCAATATCGCAGGACAGGATAGATAAAGTGCAAGAAAAGCTCAACAACAGGCCTAGAAAAAAGAACAATTTTACCTCACCAATTAAATTGCTAAATTTACATAACGTTGCATTTGCTGCTTGAATTCAGCATTCATTTTGTTACCATTTTAATAATTAACTCATTGATCTGCGTTAAAACATTTATGAATAATTAATTGAAATAATTTCCAGTGGCATGGTTTTATGAATAGGTTATAAATAATAGCGGTGTTTCGCTCTAAACTTATAAGAATCATGCAAAAAAAACCATTAGGAATTGTCCTTATTGTAATTGGAATCATCATGATGGCATTTACCGGATTCAATTATGTAACTACAGAAAAAGTGGTTGATTTAGGTCCGATTAAAATAGATAAGGAAAGGAATCATCCTGTTCAGTGGTCACCAATAATTGGTATAGTGCTATTCATTGGAGGAATTGTGGTAATTGTCACTGATAAAAAGTCGCCCGCTTAATTATTTACGCCAGGCAAATTGAATTCAATTAATGGGTGTTGGTGTAACTTATTTTTAAAAGCCTTAACGCTTACAGGTTAAAAGTCCCAAAAATTGATACGATATTAATACTATCATTGTTATGTTAAAAAAATATAAATTCGCAATATTCCGGTCAGCATTACCTGTTTATATTTTGTTTTCAATGGTTTTTTTTGCCTGCGACCGAAAGACTAAAGAGTATTACAGCCCTCCTTATTATAATTTAAATAAGCCGTACATAATTAAACTGCCATCAGAACTTAAAGAGATATCAGGTATTGCGTATTATGGCAAGGATAACAGCCTGTTTGCAGAGAGTGATGATAAAGGCTGTCTGTACAAAATATTTTTAAACAAACCTGCAGATATAAGGAAATGGAAGTTTAGCCATAAACGCGATTACGAAGATATAGTATTGCACGACAGCGCTTTTTATATTCTCAATAATAACGGAGATATAGTTTCATTGAGCTTTTTGAAAGACTCATTGATTACCCATGAATATTCATTTCCGGAAAACGGCAAGTATGAGTTCGAATCATTGTATTATGATGATAAATTACAAAAACTGGTGTTGCTATGCAAAGATTGCGAAATTGATAAGAACGGTACAGTGAGCGCTTATAATTTCGACCCGCAGCAATTTACCTATAGCAGTTCCTATACAATAGATGCCAGGAATATAATTGAAATGACCAGGCCTCTGTCCACCAGGTATAAACCATCAGGGGCATCCGTAAATCCTGTTACCGGGGAACTTTATATACTATCATCCATAAATAAGCTATTAGTAGTGGCTGAAAGAAATGGTAAAATCAAAGAGATATACCATCTCGACCCATCCTTATTTAACCATCCGGAAGGGATAACATTTACTCCTAACGGAGGTCTGTTCATATCAAATGAGGCCGGTAAAATGCAACCCGCTACAATATTATTTTTCCAATTCAAAAATGCTGATAACAAATGAAATGGCTCGCTGCAATATTGCTGATTTTGTCTTTGCAAAATGTTTTTGCACAAAATACTTTATTGCCAATAAACGATAGTATTGAAAACCGCATTGTGATAATCGGGGATGCAGGAGATCCTGGTTCTGTAAAAAATGGTAAAGCAGTGGTATTAGACGCGATCAGGAAAATAGTACCAATGGACAAAAAAACCACTATTCTTTTTGTAGGCGATAATTTATATGTAAATGGACTGCCCTGTGAAGGAGATATTTGTTACCCGGCAGGGGCGAGCGCATTAGACTCACAGGCCTATTTGGTTAAAGGAACACCGGCCCACGCTTACTTTATACCCGGCAACCACGACTGGGCCAATGGCAAACCTGAAGGATATGATAATATACGGAGACAGGGTGCTTTTATCAACGAGGTTGGCGACAATATAAAATTTCTACCGGAAGATGGATGTCCCGGTCCGGTAGAAGTGCCACTGGGAGATGATGCAATACTCATTATTATGGATAGCGAATGGTGGCTCCTGAAGGGTGATAAGCCGGGGGTGGAATCAGATTGTGAATATAAAACAGAAGATGAAATACTGGCGGGAATTAAAGATATTATTGATCATAACCCGCATAAACTTATCCTGTTTGCCTGTCATCATACATTCAAAAGCGCAGGAATTCATGGAGGGCATTATGGAATTAAACAACACATTTTCCCCTTTACAGACCTGAATAAATACCTGTATATCCCATTACCTGGCATAGGCTCAATTTACCCTATAAGCAGAGGTGTTTTTGGAAGTCCGCAGGATTTACCATTCCCATTGTATGTCAATATGATCAACCAGGTTGATGAAGTGCTTAAATCTCATCCATATGTAGTGCATTTAGCTGGCCATGAGCATACGCTCCAACTTTTTAATGACAGCAATAATCATTACATAGTAAGCGGAGGGGGCTGTAAGTCGCAACGTGTAGGGCACAGTAAAAAAACAAAGTATGCAGCAGCCAGGAAGGGATTTGCCGTTCTTGACATTTTAAAGAACAAGGATGTAAGGGTTACTTTTTATGAATTGCCTCCCAAAACCAATGAAGTTAAAAAAGCTTACTCGGAAATAATTCTCAACTTCTCAAAATTTCCGGAGCTGGCTAAAGATACAGCTTTACTACATGGCCTTGTTTACAAGGATAGCGCTGTAATGCCCGCAAATAAAGACTATGCAGAGGTATCAGGTATTAAAAGGCTGTTGCTGGGGGATAATTACAGGAAGGAATGGGCTACTCCAGTAAAACTGAAAGTATTTAATGTCAATAAAGAACACGGTGGATTTACAATTGAAGGATTGGGTGGAGGGCATCAGACCAGGGCACTTCATTTAAAAGATTCAGCCGGTGTAAAATGGACAATACGTTCTCTTAATAAAGATCCTGCTCACGCCATCCCAAAAAATCTAAGGAATACGATCGCATCAGGTATAGTGCAGGATATGATATCAGCGGCTAACCCCTATGGGGCGCTTCCTGTTCCGGCGCTGGCTTCTGCGCTCGGCCTCGTGCATTCCACACCTCAGTATTTTGTTTTACCTGATGATTATTCACTTGGGATATACCGCTCCGTTTTTGCAAATACTATGTGTATGCTGGAGGAACAGGATCCTACACTAGATGGAAGTAAAGGCAAAAGCACCTTTAAAATATTTAACAAACTAAGAGATAATGATAATCATAAAGTAGATCAGAAAATGCTTTTAAAAGCCCGTATGCTTGATTTTCTGATCGCTGACTGGGACAGGCACCAGGATCAGTGGAAATGGGGAACTATTGATACCGGTAAGCAGAAAATATATTATCCCATACCACATGATCGCGACCAGGCTCTTTTTTATTCCGAGGGATGGATAATGAAATTCGCGACATCACGCCGCATGCCTTTTTTGAAAGGATTCAGATATGACATTCCCCGTGTAACATGGCTTGGATATCCTGCCCGTTATTTTGACAGAACTTATTTAAATGAGCTTGACGCTGAAGAATGGAAGCAAACATTACAGGAATTCAAAACTGAGATTACTGATGCGGTAATTTCTGAATCAGTAAAAAACTTCCCTCCGGAAATAGCGGCACTTGATAGCAGCAAAGTAGCTACGAAGCTGAAAAGCAGGAGAGACCTTATGCCGGACAAAGGAATGATCTACTACAAGTTTCTTTCTAAAAGAGTGAATATACTTGGAAGTAATAAGGACGAATATTTTCATGTAAGTGATTTTGGCAAGGGACTAATGGTCAATGTTTATACGCGAAAAGAAAATGGAGATACAAATCTGCTGATGTATTCCCGTCTGTTTGATCATCATGTAACCAAAGAAATCAGGCTATATGGTTTTAATGGCAATGATCTATTTAAAGTTGATGATAATGTACATTCTAAAATTAAATTAAGAATTATCGGAGGCCAGGGCGTTGACACCTACAATATCAGGGGGCATGTACCTAATTATATTTATGACTTTAAAAAAGATGCAAACCAGGTATTGGCACATCATAAAACGCGGAACATGATGTCTTTAAACCCTACTGTAAATAATTATAATGAAAAGGAAGAGAATTATACGCAATGGCGTATCCCTCATTTACAAATGGGATATAATCCTGAAGATGGCTTCCTTGCAGGTGTCGGGATACTTGAAAAAACTTTCAATTTCAGAAAAACGCCTTATTCAACCGATCAGAAACTGACTTCTTTATTTTCAATCACCAACAAGGCTTTTCAGATAAAGTATTCAGGCGAATTCAGGGAAATAATTCATCATACTGATATTGTTGCCGAAGGGCAATATATCAACCCTACACTGAATAATTTCTTTGGATTGGGTAATGAAACAAAGAAGGACCCAAATGCGAGTCTTCACTATTACCGTGTAAGATTTACTGATTTAGATGGCAGTGTACTGCTCAGGAACCGCTATTTTGGAAATGTCCTCAGCATCGGCCTTGGCCCTTCTTTCTATTTTTATGCCAGTAAATATCAAAGCGATGCGGATCGCATACTTGCAATTCCATCAAAAGTCGGCCTGGATTCAACCAGTATTTACAGCCCCAAAAGCTATGCAGGTGGCAAGCTATCCATTGATGTAAATAACCTCAATGCCGAACTGTTTCCTACACGTGGTGTTGACTGGAATACAACCCTTACATCCATGCAGGGGCTAAATATAAACAGCAAGCCTATTACCAAACTCGAATCAAATATGGCTGTATATGCAAGCCTTAGCGAGCCGGCAAAGGTGGTAGCGTTACTAAAGATAGGAGGCGGCCATATTTTCAGCAAACAATATGAATACTTCCAGGCATTAACATTGGGTGCAAATAATTATTTACGTGGATTCAGGAAAGACCGGTTTGCCGGATCATCCCTTCTTTATGGCGACCTGGAATTGAGAGTAAAAATCTGCGATGTCAATTCTTACATCATGCCGGGAGCATTAGGAATTGTAGGATTTAATGACCTCGGACGGGTTTGGATAAAAGGCGAAAATTCAAACACATGGCATGATGCATATGGCGGCGGGCTCTATTATACCCCTTTTAATCTGGTTATAATTTCTGCAACTACCGCTTTTTCAGGTGAAGAAACCCTATTCAATTTTACTATTGGCGCAAAGATCAATTTAACTTTCTAAATCTATTGAGACTATGAGTGATAATATTTATAAACGTGTATCTAACCATGTTACTCATCTCTTTGGGGAATATCCGCATCCTAATTTAATATTCCACAACCTCACGCACACAAAAAAAGTAGTGGAAAGAGCACAGGAGATTGCGGCACACTACCAACTTAGCGAAAAAGATACATTGACCATTTATGTAGCTGCATGGTTTCATGATACAGGGCATCTTTTTACGGATCTGGAAAAGCATGAAGAAAAAGGCATAGAATTAATGCGTGAATACATGCTTAAAGAAGATGGGATTAATGAGGAATTGATAAATAGTATTGCAGGTTGCATTATGGCAACCCATTTGCCACACCAGCCTAAAAACTCTATGGAAGAGATTTTGTGCGACGCAGATACTTACCATTTCGGCACAAAAGAATTTAAGCATACCAACAAGCAGGTAAAAAAGGAATTTGAACTCCGGGGCTATAACTCACTTTTAAATGATTGGACATTCAATACTATTGACCTGCTCGAAAAGCATATTTTTTGTACATCTTACTGTAAAATATTACTGGATGTTGGCAAGCGGAAAAATATTGAATGGCTGAAAGGAAAGGACCAAAAAAAAATGGTGGATAATACCCATCACGATATGTTTGACATTGGTTCAGGTGAAGAGAGGAATGCCAAAGAAAAAAGCAATCTTTTATCCCGCGGCGTTCAAACAATGCTACGTCTTACATCTTCAAACCATTTTCATCTTAGTGAGATGGCTGACAGAAAAGCCAACATCCTGATATCCGTTAATTCAATTATTATCGGCGTTATTTTATCATTATTGATTGATAAACTACCTGACGATCCTTATCTTACAATACCCACCATTATTTTTCTCGCATCCTGCCTTACTACTATCATAATTGCGATATTAGCTACACGGCCTAAAATAACAGAAGGTATTTTCAGTAAAGAAGACATTCTGAATAAAAAAACAAACCTCTTGTTCTTTGGTAATTTCTACAGGTCATCATTGGAAGAATACCAATGGGCTATGGCTACTTTAATGAAAGACAATGAATACCTCTATAGTGCAATTGTAAAAGATATTCACCAGATAGGTGTAGTTCTTGGAAGAAAGTATAAACTGATACGCCTGGCATACAATGTATTTATGGTAGGACTTATATTTTCTGTTGTGGCATTTTTTGTTGCTGCTCTTATAAATTACGGGCATCCGGCAAATGTTACTACCATTACAAATGCTTCAGGCACGCCCCTTTAATTCAATAAACTATGTATTATAACAGGGATTTGAGTTGGCTGGAATTTAATTACCGTGTGCTTCAGGAAGCAGCGTGTGAAAAAGTGCCATTATTCGATCGCATCAAATTCCTTTCAATTTTTTCTTCTAACCTGGATGAGTTTTTTAGTGTGCGCTACCCGGTGATATTGGCTATTTCAAATCTTAAAGCAAAAACACAAAGAAAAATAGAGAATTATATTCCGGAACATTATTTAGAAAAAATACAATTACAGATAGAGCATCAAATCATCGAGTTCAGCAATATCCTAATCCAGCAAATAATACCCCAACTGGAAACAAACGATATTGTGCTTTACTATAACCAACCTTTGAAGAAAGAACATATTCAGGAAGCAAGGGAAATATTTTTATCGAACGTCTTATCATTCCTGCAGCCTGTATTTCTAAAGGGAGCTATGCTGAAGAAATTTGAGCCTGAAGCAAATAAGCTCTATATGATAATCACCTTAAAAAAGCATGGTGAAAAAGAAGTTCAAAACGCCATTATTAAAATACCTTCAGATAACCTGCAGCGTTTCTATACCCTTTCACCAGTAAATGGCCGGAATTATGTGGTTTTTATAGATGACATAATAAGGGAAAACAGTAAGTATATATTCCCCGGATTTGAAATTGCGGGTATTTACAGCATAAAATTTAACAGGAACGCAGATCTTGATTTTGAAGAAGATTACAGTGGCAATATTCTTGAAAAAATTGAAAAGCAACTTGCTAACCGCGCACACGGCCGCCCTTCCCGTTTCTTGTATGAATCCAGTATGCCCCGCAATGTGCAGCTATATATAGCATCTGTTTTTGGCATAGACCTGGAGCAGATATTTGCTGATGGCAGGTATCATAATCTTTCCGATCTTTCGCTGTTTCCGAATTTTGGTAAAAAGCTTACTTATAACGAACAGAAACCATTATCCATATCCTCACTGTCTGAAGGTGGTGATATTTTCAAAGCCATAGAAAAGAAAGATATGCTCCTTCACTTTCCGTACCATTCCTACAACCCGATTTTATCATTTTTTAACCAGGCGGCAATTGATCCGGACGTAAATGAGATTTATATAACTCTCTATCGCGTGGCAGCTGATTCCCTGATTGCAAATGCATTGATCAGCGCGGCCAAAAATGGCAAAAAAGTAACGGTATTTATTGAGTTAACGGCCCGATTTGATGAGGCAAATAATATTGTATGGAGCAAAAAAATGAAAAAGGCAGGAGTACGGATCATTTACAGTATTCCTGGTATAAAAGTTCACACTAAAATTGCGCTTGTAACTAAGACCAATGATGGTAAAATGAAAACGTATTCCATTATCAGTACCGGCAATTTCAACGAGCTTACCGCACGGTTTTACACAGATCACACATTGCTTACTACCGACAAGGATATTAACGCCGAATTACTGACATTGTTTCATTTTCTTGAAAAACGTGTAAAACCTGCAGCGGACAACGCTATCTCATTTAAAAAGCTCTATGTTTCCCAATTCAATATGGTTGATAACTTTCAGAAACTTGTCGAGAACGAGATAAAGAAAGCAAAGAAAACAGGGAAAGGGCTGATCCGGCTTAAGATCAATAACCTTGAAGAACCGGGAATGATTGACTTGCTATACAAAGCAGGCAGAGCAGGAGTCACCATTCACTTACTCATTCGTAGCATTTGCTGTCTTGTGCCCGGGATAAAAGGGGCAAGTGACAATATACAGGTAAAGCGATTGGTTGACCGGTACCTCGAACATACCCGCCTTTTTATATTTGGGGAAGATAAGGATGCACAAGTAATTATAGGATCCTCTGACTGGATGACAAGAAATCTATATTACCGAATAGAGCTATGTACACCTGTTGTTGATCCCAATTCACGGATAGAACTTTTGGATTATTTCGATCTGCAATGGAAGGATACTGAGAAAACTATGCTACTGAATTCAACCATAGAATATCCCGGTACAGACCTGGCAATCCACAATGGGCAGCAATCTATTTACAATTATCTGAAACAGCGGGCATGATACTATTAAAGCACATTAAAGCCAGGTTGTCCTTTATTCAAAAATACCATTTCAAGCTGGTTTTTATTGTTGCTATTATCTGGACCGCTATTGATCTTATCTACTGGTATCTGGATATATCCCCCAAACCGAAAAATGACGCTACTTTTGGCTTCATTACTACGGAAGCGGTATTATTAAGGTGTGCCATTGTTTTTTTTATGAGTTGCGTGATGGGATACTTACTCATTTTCAAGCTAAGGCAGGTTTTTCGTAACTATGCATTGATAGTAAATTTACTGGTAAAATCAGCTATAATGTTAAGTGCATCATTAGTTATGAACTTCCTTTTGCACATAGCCTACTCACTTTTCATTCTGGATTTAACAATTATACACGGACTACATAGATTTTTCGGGGATGCTACGTCTTTCGTTTGGCTCTTACAACATAGTGTTGGCTGGATAATATTGTTCCTGCTTACCCAAATTATAATAGAGATCAATGAAAAATATTCTCCCGGGGTCTTTTGGGATATTCTGATAGGGAAATACATACAGCCAAAGGTTCAAAAAAGGATTGTTATGTTTATGGACCTCCATGACTCAACACCAATAGCTGTGAAATTAGGCAGTACGGATAATTTTAAATTTATCCGTGATTTTATTTATTTTGTTTCGATTGCTTTAATAGAATATGATGGCCGTATATATCAGTACGTTGGTGATGAGATCGTTGTTTCATGGTTACACACTCCAAATAATGTAAATAAATGCCTTGATGCGCTTGCTCTCTCATCAAGGCTGCTTAAAAGAAACAGTAATTATTTCCAGGCACGTTATGGCGTCCTGCCTGAATTTAAAGCAGGTATTCATGCAGGCGAAGTGACGGTAGGTGAAATAGGGGTTATTAAGAAAGATATTGCCATGAGCGGAGATACTATGAATACGGCCGCCCGTATCCGTACATCCTGTACTGAGCTTACTTTTAAATATATTGCCTCAAAAGAAGTACTTGCAGGTGTTGAAATTAATTGGCAGGTGGAAAGCCTGGGATTAGTAGAATTGAAGGGGAAAACAGAAAGTATTGAATTATTTGAACTAAAAATATAGCCAAAGCATTGATGGCACAGTTTTATTATGAGTTAAATATCCTTAGTGGTTAAACCTGTTATTATGTATAAGCTTACTTATAGATTATTGATGTTTGCACTTCTTTTGAGGTGTGGCACTGGTTTTGCCCAAACTAAAGATTCAATGGCCCTTCCGAAAGTAATAGTGGATTCAGTAAACAAACAGTTAAAGGCGCCCATTAAAGTAACCCCTATTAACCTCAGAGATGCAATAGTTCCGACTGTATTTATTGCCTATGGTGTAATTGCACTATTTCCCGGGCCTTTGAATAAATTCAACTACACTGTACAGGAACAGGTTTACACGGATGGTAGTCATAAAAAAGTGCCCTATGATAACTTTATACTTGCAGCGCCTGTTTTAACCGTTTATGCTTTAAATATTGCCGGAATACACGGAAAAAACAATCTTATTGACCGATCCGCTATTTTTGGGATTGCAAACCTGATAGGTAATGGAGGAGGGTTCCTGATTAAAAATTTCAGCCATGTCCTCCGGCCTGATAGTTCTGACAGGTTTTCATTTCCCTCGGGACATACATTTAACGCATTTCTGGGTTCTGAATTTTTAATGAAAGAATACCGGGATCGGTCTATATGGATAGGAATTGCAGGCCATGCGGTAGCTGCAGCAACAGGTTACCTGCGTATTTATAATGATAAACACTGGTTTAATGACGTCATTGCAGGAGCAGGCCTCGGAATTATATCAACCAAAATCGCTTATTGGAGCTATCCTACCATCAAACATATTTTCTTTCGCACGGGAACCGTTAAAACTGTTGTATTACCAACTTACCAGGATGGGTATTATGGTTTTACACTAACACATTATTTCTTTCCACAGGAATTGTGAAATGATTTCTTCTTCTATGCTCCTGTTAAGGAATAATACCATTATTAACAACATTAATTAAAGACAATTTTTCATGCTAAAGAAAGCTATGTTCGTTATTGTATTTTTTGCCTGTAAATTGAATGCACAGGAAATTGCACCTCCATCAATAGAACAGGATTCAATTATTCCGGAATCGTTTGTTCCTGACAAAACAATTAAAGATAGACAAGCGGATAAATTATTCCGGATGAATTATAAAGTGGATGTACCAATAATTGCAGTTGGATTCGCTGCTACTTCGTATGGATTTTCAGTAATTTATACTAAAAAAGCTACTCCGGTTGCAACTATTTTAAAATTAGACAAAAACAATATTCCGGCATTCGACCGGTGGGCAACAAAGTATCATGACCTCAATATGGATAAGATAAGTTATTACCCGTTTTACGCAGTTATGCCCCTGCCGCTTATTTTATTTATAGATAAAAAGATGCGCAAAGACGCCGGCAGTATTGGCCTGCTATATCTTGAGGCATTTGCATTCACAGGTGTAATTTATGCCGGCTCCGTATATTTTGTTGACAGGTACCGTCCGGATGTATATAATACTGATCTGACAATAGGCTATCGCACCAACGGCAACTTCCGGAACTCCTATTTTGCGGGCCATGTGGCAGTGGTGGCCACCAGTACTTTTTTCATTGCTAAGGTATATGACGACTATCATCCTGATTCAAAGTGGAAATGGGCTGTATATGGCGGTGCTGCTGCAGCTACCATAGGTATGAGTTATATGCGCCTTGAAGCCGGGAAGCATTTCCCTTCAGATATTATACTTGGGGCAGCTGTAGGTACTGCATCAGGATTGCTTACTCCAATACTGCATAAAAATAAATCAAAGAAACAGGCATGGTCACTTCAACCTGGCATTATGGATAAAGGTGCAGGTTTTTCATTTACTTACAAGCTATAAAAGCCGGTGCAATTTTTATGAACTACAGATACTTAATGAACGCAGAAAAGCTGAAGGATGTTGCGCAATTCCCGCAGGCCATACATTTCAGGATTTCAATATTTTTTTAGAAGAGGAGTTTGATCCTGTAATACCCGGACAATGTTGAAATGCTTTTCATATCCTGCACCAGGATTTTATCATGCGGATAAATTTTGTTTCCGGCAGCTATAATTGAGTTTTAATGGACTCTTAAAAATTGACTATCCAAATAATGTCTTTAATCACCTGCGATAAGAATATTATACTTGCAGCCACATAAAATTGTGCATTGTTTAATTCGCAGGACTTTGCGGTCTTGATTTTATAATTTACTTATTATCAATTCATTATCCTTGGCGGCTTTGCGCCTTTGCGAGAAACCTCTTTTGCACATTTTTATCCGGTGTGAAGCAATGTCATTGACTTAACGAGTAAATTATGTCACCCCTCCGGGGTTTAACAAATAAACCAATGATATTGCTATAATAATATCAACCCTTCGGGTTTAGCAATTTCCTTAAGTCAATGACATTGCGGTGTGAAGTATAATATCAGGCATTGCTCCATTTTTTAATTCCGGTCTTACCCTTGTTATATTCAGGCTGTTTAAAGGTAACAGGTATTACTCCATATCCGGTATCTGAACTTTCGCCCTGGCCTTAGCTCATATGAAACTGTGTTCCGGCATTTGTATTTACCTTTTGACGGTCCATTTTTATTTTAGATGGAGATTCAAATTGCAGTTTAGAAAAATCATTGATTTCGTAAGGTAATGATTTCACTTCAATGTGTTCACCATCTGTAAGCAGCGTAGCTCTCTTGATCACATTTTTAAGCTCCCGGAGGTTGCCATACCATATGTAGTTCAGCAATATATTTTCAACTTCTTTAGTAAAGCCTTTTATATCCTTTCCAAGTTCCGCATTGGTATGTTTCAGAAAATGATGGGCAAAAAGCATTATGTCTTCTTTACGTTCATGCAATGATGGCACCGAGATGGTGAATTCATTAAAACGGTGATACAGATCTTCCCTGAATTTTCCCGCTCTTGCGGCATCCCAGAGGTTTACGTTACTTGCAATAATAATGCGGACATCAATATCTATATCTTTGATACCGCCTACACGCCTTATTTTACGTTCCTGCACCACACGCAAAAGGGATATCTGTACGTCATAAGAAAGGTTGCCGATCTCATCAAGGAAGATAGTCCCTTCATTTGCAATTTCCAGGCTCCCGATTTTTTGATTGAGCGCCCCGGTAAAAGCGCCTTTTTCGTGCCCGAAGAGTTCACTTCCCGCAAGCTCTTTTGACAATGCACCGCAATCAATGGCTACAAATGGCTTTCCGGATCGTTTGCTTTCCCGGTGTATTTGTTGTGCTATCGCTTCTTTCCCGCAGCCGCTTTCGCCATAAATAATAACGCTGAAATTTGTTGGGGCAACAAGGTCTATTTGCTTAATGATTTCTGCAAATTCCACACTGTTACCGGTAATATACTGGTTGTCATAAATACTTTTTGATCCTGATTTTGTTTTTGAAGTGTTTTGGGCCGGCCTGGAAACCACGGTTTCTTTTGATACTCCCCCGAGAGCTTTCCTGATTGTCATTAATATTTCATCAGGAAATAATGGTTTTGTAACATAGTCATATGCCCCTAATTTCAGTGCTGCTACTGCGTCCTTAACGTTACTATAGCCTGTTATAATAATAACGATAGCATCAGGGTAGGTTTCTTTTATTTTACCCAATAATTGAATGCCAGTCATATCATCAAGCATGAAGTCACATAAAACAAGATCCGGCTTATTTTTTTTCATCCATTCTATAGTGCTTTTGCCGCTGTCAGTGCCAGACACAACATAATTGTTTCTTGTAAGAAACCTGGTAATGAGCATGCGAGTATCGTTATCATCGTCTATTACAAGTATTTTGTTCATATATTAGTTTGTATGTGTAAATATTATTATGACATATATTTCAGAGCTATCGCTATAACTTTCCTGATAAACATTTTAATGTCAGTTTGTGCCTTTTGTATCCTGATCTCATGCCCAGACAGCCCTTATTTGTGCAATCGGCACCTTCATTTGTATCCGGTATTTAGATACAGTACGACGGGCTATATTATACCCTTTTACAGACAATATGTTTACCAGATCCTGGTCTGTATAGGGATGCTTTTTGTTTTCTGATTCTATGGCATCTACTAACACGGACTGGATCACTTTATTGCTGACCACTTCACCCATTTTATCTGCAATACCTTCACTGAATAATTTCTTGAGATAAATCAGTCCGAATGGAGTATCCGCGTATTTGTTACTATTATCCTTGAGATAGTGAAAATATCCAATCCCGTTTTTTCAGATACATTTCTCAAAACCATGGATTTCAAATACTTTATATCACCGCTCATAAAATATTCATGCTGCATTGCCACAATACACTTCATGATTTGCATCATTGTATTTTCCCTGCTTTGTACTGCGTTTACAAACCATTGCGCGCTGCTCAATTTACTTTTTACATATTGGGTTGCAGTCTTGTCTTTGATGCTTATATTGTCTGCTAACTGGTTATAAAGTGACTGGTTTACGAATATATCACCAGCTTTACTTGAATTTAAGTTTACCTGGATATTATCTCCGGCATGTATAATGATAAAATCAGGTATTATTGTTTGTTTCGGATCATGTTGGTGTGTTTCATTTACGGGATGGAATTTCAAGCTACCGATGAGGCTCAGCACCACCTTCATTTCTTCTTCATCAACTTTTAATATCCTGTGCAACTTTTCAAATTGCCGGTGAATCAGGTCGTCATAATGATCTTTGATCAACGATATTGCACATACTACATCAGGCCTTCTGGTATTCATATTACGAAGCTGGCATAACAGACATTCCTGTATGGTATATGAGCCAATCCCCGGAGGGTCAAGTGATTGAACTAATGTTAAACCTTTCCGGACGGTTTCTGTTTCTACTACTGTTTGAAAATGAAATGACATATCGTCCGCAACCTCATCCAGTTGCCTGTCCATAAATCCCTGAGGCGTCAGTATATCTATTATATACTCAGCAATTTCCTTGTCCGCTTCGCTGATTTTCAGCAATTGCAATTGCTGTTTCGCTTCTTCCTTAAAAGTTACAACATTAACTATTGGTACATTTATGTTTGATTCCGAATCAAAATAATTCTGGTAATCTGATTTGTAATCCGGATGGTCGTCATACATATTTTCTTCTGAAGACTCGAAATCGCGTACATCATCTTTCGATAATTTCGTATCACAATCTTCACTGGTATTTTCTTCTTTTGTATCTAAGAATGGATTTTCCTCCAATTCATTTTTAATTCTTTGCTGCAAGTCCATTGAATTGAGAAAGAATAAGTCCAATAGTGCTATTTGCTGAGGTAAAATTTTAAATTGCTGCCTCTGGGATTGTATTTGAGCTAACATGGTGTGTATATTTTTATAGTTAAAAAAAGTTTGAAGACCGATGCGATTATTTTTTATTTTCTGAATAATAATGCCAGGTTTTCCTGATAGCAAAGGTTGGCAGTTTGGGAATGGAAAGTCTTACGTAACTATGGGAATAAGTTACATTATTCACACATGACGGTGAGATTGCCTGCTAAAACCATTGGTTCAATTTGATATGCTGGCCCATTGATTAATAACCTTTTCTTGCTATATAAATTGTTAGTCCTTTTTATGTGCAGGGATTAGTTAATATTTTTTATAACACCAAAAAAATGGTTCTCTTTTAGGAGGCAGAGATTAACTTTGCAGCATGAAAAACAAAAAAGTAACCATTTTCTTAATATCTTTTTTCATTCTGTTAGGCATAGCATTCCTAGGTTATTTCTATAAAGTAAGCCATGAACAGAAAAGATCGGCGATACCAATAATTGGCAATGACCAGAACCATCATATCGCACCCTTTTCATTCGTCAACCAGGATGGAAAAACCATTACCAATGAGGATGTAAAAGGTAAAATTTACGTTGTGTCCTATTTCTTCGCTACCTGCAAGGGTATTTGCCCCAGGATGAATGAGAACATGGAGAAAGTCTATAAATCATTTCTTGGCAATAAAAATGTATTGATACTTTCCCATACTGTTGACCCCCAAAAAGATACGGTACAGGCGCTGAAAGCCTATAGCCTGCGTTTTGATGCCGACCCCAATCAATGGATGTTCCTGACAGGAGATAAAAAGAAGCTTTATGACATGGCGCGCTACAGTTACCTGATCAGCGCGGAAGATGATACGGCCGGCGTAAGCATTGACAAAGATTTTATTCATGATAAGCACTATACGCTAGTAGATGGCTACGGTCGGGTACGTGGCTTTTACGATGGCCTTGACCAGGGAAGTATTAATAAGCTGATAGTGGATATTAATACACTGCTTAAGGAAAAGCCTGAAAACCCCTGACCCCTAAGGGGGACTTGCTATTTAGCAGTTTTATTACCATTTTAGCTTTTGGATAAATATTTGACAATTTAACTTTTTTAACCCTTTAACAAGTTGACCAACTGACCTTTTAACCAATTAACCCTTTAACCTTTTAGCCAATCAACCCTTTACCAGTTAACCTTTTATCGAAATAGCCTTTTAAACTAAAAAAAAATGATAAACATAGCGCTCGCAGACGATCATGCCATACTCCGCAAAGGTGTTGCCGAGATACTATCAAGGTTTGATAATATGGCTGTTATTATTGAAGCTGGTGATGGCAAAGAACTTATAGCTAAACTACAGGCCGCCGGGACACTGCCGGATGTTTGTATCGTGGACATAAACATGCCGGAAATGAATGGCTATGAGACTTCTGTTGAGATAAAAAAAAGATGGCCGCAAATAAAGATACTCGCCTTATCCATGTACGACACCGAACTCAATGTCATCAAAATGCTGCGTAGCGGCGCCAATGGATATGTGCTGAAAGATTCTGATCCCGAAGAGCTCCGCTTCGCCATATCAGAGGTGTACCGGCATGGCTTTTACCATTCCGAATTAGTTACAGGCCGGATGCTGCATATTTTACATGATCCGGATAACAAGGTAAATGCAGAACTTAATGATCGGGAAACTGCCTTTTTAAAATTATGCTGCACCGAGCTTACTTATAAGGAAATAGCAGACCAGATGTTCCTTAGCCCCCGCACCATAGACGGCTACCGCGAAGCCTTGTTCAAAAAACTGAATATCACAACACGCACAGGACTGGCGATGTATGCCATAAAAGCAGGTATGGTTTCAGTGTAAACCGCAGGTGCATCCTATTTGAAAATGTGGCACCCTGCAAATATTACGCTTGTTACTTTGCAAAATATTCAAAGTAATTTTTACCTTCGCCTTAAACAATACTAAACTTATGCGCACTATCTGCGTCATGCTAATTGCTGTAATGATAACCGGTTTCCAGGTCCATGCGCAAAAGGTTTCAAAGGAAAGGCTGAACAAGATAATTAATGATTTTGCAAAAGACGGCTATACGCTGGAAAGCACCTATACCCCGGATTTTTCATCGCCCCACCCCAATACGCCCTCCAGATTTATTCCCTGCTATACCGGAAAAAATGTGATTGTTGCCATTGTGATGGGTTTTAAACCGTCCAGCCTGCTTTTCAAGGTAATGCTGAAAGGTAAAGAAGTTCCAAAAGCCCATGAATTGGAAAATCTTACTACCAATGGAGAAAGTCTTTTTTACGACTACCGGGCATTAAAATTCGGGCCTAAATATGTGGCATCCAGTTCAAACTGCATCAATGTTATCTGTTACGACAAATCTGCAATGGATAAGCCGGTTTATACGCTTGTATTCACCAAGGCCAATAAATAATCCAATATACTTCTTACATAATTAAATTATCCACATAAAACACAATAGGATCATACAAGTTGTATAAGCGGACGTTTCCACATAAACGGACGAGCGGGACGCTTGTGACCAGTGTAGTTACCACATTCTTTGTAATACAAATTATTCTTCTTAAGTTTGCAACTAAGCATCAGTTACAAATAGTTATTTATTTTTTTTAGTGAGTAAAATTGAAAACTGTTAGCGCTTTTCCTTTCAAATCCTAAGGATTTCACCTGGGATGAACTCGTCAATTTATTAATTCATTTTGGTTATTACGAGCATAATAAAGGGAAGACCGGAGGTCCGAGGAGAAAATTTGTGGATGCAGACAATAATATTAACTGCTTATCCCCTTTACTCCTTTATTATAAATGTTGCCAATTAAACAGCAGCAAACTCTCTTTTTGGGGTAATTATTCACGTTTGTTTTATGCCTACGCTTAGCATCGAATCACCGCAGTATCTACGCTCTAATTGCTTC